>NZ_JBEYER010000105.1:0-23363 GCF_040634005.1 Micromonospora sp. NPDC007271 | reverse complement strand
GGGGGGGGGGGGGGGGGGGGGCCCGCCGGGCGGGGCGCGGGCCCCGGGGGGGGGGGGGGGGGGCCCCCGCCGCGCGCTGCGATCACGCAGCGTGCGCGGATCAGGCGACGAGGGCGTGCCGGGCGGGGCCGCGGTGGGGGGCGATGGTGCTGCCGTCGGGCAGCAGTTCGCCGGTGTCCTCGAAGACGATGACGCCGTTGCAGAGCAGGCTCCAGCCCTGCTCAGGGAAGCAGGCGAGGATGCGGGCGGCTTCGCGGTCGGTCGCGTCGGCAGAGGGGCAGGTGGGTTGGTGCTGGCACATCGGGTTCTCCGCACTGTGGGGGCGCTGTGTCATGGTTCACATGACCAGTGACGCACAGTACCAAGCGAAAGCGCGCGTCATCGAGCACGCTTCCGTCTTGTTCCCGTTAATCGGCTGAACGGATGAGCGAGAATGAGCCACACGGCGTGGAAGCGCTCCCACTCGGGATGATCGACGTGCCCGGCGCCCCGGCCGGCTGCCGGGCGCGGCTCGTGGAACGGGCCCGCCTGCAGTGGTGGACCGCCGACGGCGGTGACCCGGCCGCGCTGGCGCAGGAGTTCCTCGCCGCGCACGGGATCGTCCTGCACGACCTGGCCCGCCCGGCCAGGCCCGACCCGGACGGCGTCTGCGGCGCCGCCCTGTACCTGTCCGCCGCCGCCGGGGCCCGGGCCGCCGGCGGTCCGCCCGGCCCGCCCAGCCCCGTCCCGGCGCTGCCCGACCTGGTGGTGGTCGTCTACGCGCACACCGACCGCCGGCCCGCCGCACGTCCGGCCGCCGGCGGCTGGCGGCTGGGGCAGTGGCGGGACAGCTGGACCCCCCGCCAGCACGCCGACGCCGTGTCGGCGGTACGCGCCGCCATCGGCCGCGGCGACGTCTACCAGGTCAACCTGGTCGGCCACGCCGCCGCGGCGTACACCGGGGACCCGCGGCCGGCCCTCGCGCGGTTGGCCGCCCTGCCCGGCGCCCGCTACGGCGGCACCCTGACCGGGGCGGACTGGGCCATCGGCTGCGCCTCACCGGAGACGCTGATCGCCCTGGAGGGCGGTCGCCTGGTCACCCGGCCGATCAAGGGCACCCGGCCGGCCACCCCCGCCGGACGCCGGGACCTGCTCGCCTCGGCGAAGGAACGCGCCGAGCACGTCATGATCGTCGACCTGGAACGCAACGACCTGGCCCGGGTGGCCCGCACCGGCTCGGTGCGGGTGGACGAACTGTTCGCCGTACGCCGGTGGTGCGACCTGTGGCAGGCGGAGTCGACGGTGTCGGCGGCGCCCGCCGACGGGCTGGGCCTGGCCGCGCTGCTGCGCGCGGTCTGCCCCGGTGGTTCGGTGACCGGCGCGCCCAAGCTCGCCGCGCTGGAGCGGATCGCGGCCCTGGAGCCGGTCGGCCGGGGCGCCAGCATGGGCGCGCTGGGCTGGGTCGGCGCCGGTCGGATCGACCTGGGGCTGACCATCCGCACGGTCGCGGCGGACGCGCAGCGGCTGCACCTGTGGGCCGGTGGCGGGATCACCTGGGGCAGCGACCCGGCGGCCGAGGTCGCCGAGGCGGCGGCGAAGGCCGCCCCGGTGCGCGCGTTGCTCGCCGCCGGCTGACCGGGCCCTTCGCGTCCGCGGGCGGCCCTCAGGCCCGGGCGAACTCGTCGAGCGCGGCGACCACCCGCTCGCCCACGCCGTGGCCGCTGCCGTGGCCGCCGGACTCGACGATCTCCAGCCGGGCGTCGGGCCAGGCCCGGGTGAGCTGCCAGGCGATGTCCGGCGGGCCGCTGACGTCGAGGCGCCCCTGCACCAGCACGCCCGGGATGCCGGCGAGCTTCCCGGCGTCGCGCAGCAGCGCCCCGTCCGGCATGAAGCCGAGGTTGCTGAAGTAGTGGGTGACCAGCCGGGTGAAGCAGGCCCGGAACTCCGGGTCGGCGTAGCTGGGGCTGGGCGTGAACCCGCCGGCGAGGGAGACGTGCACGTCCTCCCAGGCGCACCAGTCGCGCTCGGCCCGGTCCCGCACCGCCGGGTCCGGGTCGTTGACCAGCCGGGCGTACGCGGCGGACAGGTCGCCGTCCCGGTCGGCCTCGGGCACGCCGTCGCGGAACCGGGCCCACTCCTCGGGGAAGATCCGGCCCATGTCCCGGGTCACCCAGTCGATCTCCCGGCGGGTGTTGGCGACCACGCTGAACAGCGTCAGCGCGGTGACCCGCTCCGGGTGGCGCTGGGCGTACGCCAGGGACAGCGACGACCCCCAGGAGGCGCCGCACAGCAGCCACCGGTCGACGTTCAGGTGCTCGCGCAGCCGTTCCATGTCGGCGAGCAGGTGCGCGGTGGTGTTGACCGACAGGTCCACCGCCGGGTCGCTGGCGTGCGGGGTGCTGCGCCCGCAGCCACGCTGGTCGAACAGGACGATCCGGTAGGCGGCCGGGTCGAACAGCCGCCGCCAGGACGGGGTGGCGCCGGAGCCGGGGCCGCCGTGCACCACCAGGGCGGGCCGGCCGGCCGGGTTGCCGCAGGTCTCCCAGTACACGTGCTGGCCGTCGCCGACGTCCAGCAGGCCGTGCGCGTACGGCTCGATCGGTGGATACATCCCGGTTCCCTCCCGCGTCCCAGATGCAACAGCGCTGTTACATTAGCGGACGTGACCGCCGTCCCCGACCGTGAGGCACTGGGCACCCTGCTGCGCCACGTCCTCGAGCTGCTCGACGGCGACGTCGCCGCCGTCTACGCCGGCCTCGGCCTGGCCGACTACCGGCCCCGGTACTCGCCGCTGGTGCGGGCGCTGGTCGCCGACGGGCCGCTGCCGATCCGTGACCTGGCCGCCCGGGTCGGGGTCACCCACTCCGCCGCCAGCCAGACCGTCGCCCAGATGAGCCGCGCCGGCCTGGTCACCCTCGCCCCCGGCGTCGACGCCCGGCAGCGCATCGTCACCCTCACCGACCGGGCGCGCGCCCTGCTGCCCGTCATCGAGGCCGAATGGGCCGCCACCACCGCCGCCATGCGGCAGCTGGACGCCGAGCTGCCCGTACCCCTGGCCGAGCAGCTGTACGCGGTCCTCGCGGCGCTGGCCCGGCGCCCGCTGCGCGACCGGATCGCCGACACCGGCCTGGCCCCCACCGATGGACCCGCTGGTCGACCGGCGGGTGGGCGCGCCCGCAACGTAACGGGCCGTTAGCCTTCCGGGCATGACTATGCGCCCGATCCGGATCATCGGCGATCCCGTGCTGCGGACCCCGTGCGAGCCGGTGACCAGCTTTGACGCCGACCTGCGCGCGCTGGTGCAGGACCTGATGGACACGCTGCTCGGCGCGCCGGGCCGGGCCGGGGTGGCCGCTCCGCAGATCGGGGTGAGCGCGCAGGTGTTCGTCTACGACGCCGACGGCCACCGCGGCCACCTCGTCAACCCGACACTGGAGCTGTCCGAGGAACGCCAGGACGACGACGAGGGCTGCCTGTCCATCCCCGGCCTGTACTTCCCGACCCCTCGGGCGATGCACGCCACCGCGCGCGGCTTCGACCAGCACGGGCAGCCGCTGACCATCTCCGGCAGCGGCTTTCTGGCCCGGGCTCTGCAGCACGAGACCGACCACCTGCACGGCCGCCTGTACGTGGACACGCTGCGCGGCGACACCCGCCGCCGGGCGCTGCGGGAGATCCGCGCCGGCCGGTTCGACTCGCCCAGCCGCAGGTTGTGACGACGCGGGGGTGACCGGTCCGACCGGCCACCCCCGCGCCCGCTCACCTGCTCACTTCGGCGGCGGGGCCACCAGGCAGGTCGCGGTGGAGCGGTTCCCGGCGTCGTCCACGCCGGTGATCACCGCGTCGCCACGCAACGTGACCTTGTAGTCGATGTCGCCGGTGCCGTCCTTGACCCGGGACTGCGCACCCGGCGCCTGCACCAGCTTGATCTTGGTGCCGGCGGGGAACGGCCCGAACCGCACTGTCGGGTCGGCGGCGTCGCCGATGTACACGTCCACGGTCGTGTCCACCACGTCCGTGGCGGTCAGTTGGTAGAACCCGTCGGGGTTGTAGGAGCCCGGGACGTTGCCGCCGCTCGGGTTGTTCGTCGGCACGCACCGGGTGGTCGGGGCGGTGGTGTCCACCACCCGCATGACCGCCGTGTCGCTGCCGGTGTTGCCGGCGGCGTCGGTGGCGGTGCAGGTGACCGTGGTGGCGCCGAGCGGGAAGGTGCTGCCGGGCGGCGGCGCGCAGGTCGGGGTCAGCGGCCCGTCGACGTTGTCGGTGGCGCTGGCCGGGTAGTTGATCACCGCGCCGGCCGGGCTGGTCGCCTCGACGGTCCGGTCGTCGACGACCACGGTCGGCGGGGTGACGTCGTTGACCCGTACGGTGATCTGCTCGACGAACGAGGATCCGCCGGAGAGTCCGTTGAGCAGGAACTCCACCGTGCAGTGCAGGGTGGCGCCCTGCGGGGCGTCCCCGGCCACCGTGATGGTCTCGGCGAACGGCACGTCGCTGCCGCTCTGCCGGGTCCGGGAGGCCGCGTCGAAGCTCACCGACAGGCCGGGGTCGCAGGACGTCACGGTCGGGGTGACGGTGACGTCGAGGTTGCGCAGGCCGTTCAGGATGGCCGCGGTGACCGTGTCCGGGGCGCTGCCGACCACCTGACCGCCGGTGGCGGCGGCCACGCTGCTGGCCTGCCCGCTGGCGTCCAGCCCGCCGCCCCCGCCGGTGACGTCGACCGCGAGGACCCGCGCGGAGCTGGCCTGCAACGCGGCGGTGGCCTGCGCCAGGGTGTGCCCGGCGCTGGGGTCGTGGCTGGGCGCGTCCCCGACCAGCACCACGATCCGGCTGCTGCCCGACCGGTAGGCGACCGCGCCGCCGGAGACCTGGAACAGGGCGTTGACCCAGGCCTCCGGGATGTCGCCGCCGCCGGCGGCGGACAGCCCGTTGACCGCGTTCTGCAGCGCGGTGGCGTCGGCCGTGAGGTTCTGCCGGACCCGGAACAGCTCCGGGCCGTCGCCCTCGTCCCGGTACGAGGCGACCGCGAACTCGGCGCTGGGCTGCGCGCCCCGCACGTTGTCGATGACCTGCTGCAGGTTGGTGCGGACGTTGGCGATGGCCGGGCCCATGCTGCCGGTCGTGTCGACCAGCAGCACCACGTCGGGCTTCGGCGGGATCGTCGGCGTCGAGACCACCTTGCTGATCGAGATGGTGGCGCCCGGGTCGGCGGACCGGTCCACCGTGGCCGGGTCGACGCCCGGGGCCGCCCAGGCGGGCGTCGCCACGGCGGTCGCCATCGCGGCCACGGCGGCGACGGTCACCCCCCTGACGCGTCCGCGGGACACTGCTGTGAAACCCATCGTGTCTCCTTCAAGCTCCGCCGCGCCCGCCCCCGGGCGTGGCCTTCGAGGGCAGACGCTAGGGGCTCGGAGCAGCCGGAACCGTCCGACACATGCCCAGTTCAGGGTCGGGTTGTTGACCCGGCGTGGCGGCTGGACAGCACACACCCGGTGGGCCGCCCGTCACATGAGGCGGCGCAGCCCGCACTCGGTGAAGTCGGCGACCCGGGTGAAACCGAGCCGCTCGTAGAGGCGTACGGCGGCGACGTTGTCGGCCCGGACGTTGAGGGTCACGTGGTCGACGCTCGCGCGCAACCGGGCGCACAGCGCCGCCACGGCCGCGCCGGCCAGCCCCCGGCCCCGGCACCCGGGACGGGTGGTGACGTTGCCCAGGGCGGCGACCCGCCAGGTGGGGGACCACACGTGCACCCCGGCCACGGCGACCAGCGCGCCGGCCTCCCGGATGCCCACGTACTGGCCGGTGTCCAGCATCCGCGGGTCGAACCAGTTGCCCGGGTACGCGGCCGCGTAGAGGTCGAGCAGCGCCGGCAGGTCGGCCCGGCCGAGCACCTGGCCGGCGGGGGTGACCCGGGCCAGCCGGGCCCGGTCGGTCAGCGCCATCCGGTGGTGCCCGGCCGCGTCGGACACCTCGTACCAGCGCGCCACGGTGGCGTCCAGGCCGGGGGAGAGGTGGGCCCACAGTCGGGCCGGCAGCACCGGGGCGAGCTCGTCCAGCAGTGCGGTCATCTCGCCGGTGTGCTCCGGGGTGGCGAACGCCAGCAGCGTCGGCAGCTCCACCCCGTGGTAGAGCAGCGCCACCTGGTCGCCGCGGCGGTACCACGAGGTGTACGGCCAGAAGAAGTCGTCCAGGTCGCCCAGCTGGTAGGCGTGCAGCACCGGGTCCCGGCCCAGCAGCTCGGCCAGGACGGCCCGGTCGTGTTCGGCGCGGAGGGGCATCCGCCGATGATCACATGCCGGCGGTCAGCAGCCGCCGGCGCCGCCCGCCTCGGTGGGCAGGTGGTCGTGGGCCCACCGGGCGAGCGCGTCCAGGGCCGGCACGAGGGCGGCCCCCCGGTCGGTGAGCCGGTAGCTGACCCCCAGCGGCGGGCCCTCCCGGACCGTGCGGGAGACCAGGCCCACCCGGCACAGCTCGCCGAGCCGGTCCGACAGCACCGACTCGCTGATGCCCGGCAGCGCGCGGCCCAGCTCGGCGAAACCGGCGGGCCCGTTGGCGAGGGTGCCCAGCAGCACCCCGTTCCACCGCTTGCCGAGGAACGCGAACGCCCGGGCGAGCCCACCGTCGCACGCCCGTGGGATGCCGCTCACTTCCGGCCTGACTGTCACCACTCCAGGATACGGGGCTACCCTGACACTCGAGGTACTACTAAAAAGCTAGCCACTGCCTTCTGCGTAGCAGTTAGCGAGAAGCGAGGAACACATGAATCGCCTGATCACCCTGCCCCCCGACGCGCAGGCCCTGCTGTTCACCGAGGCCCGCACCGCCAACACCTTCACCGACGAGCCGGTCACCGACGAGCAACTGCACGCCATCCACGACCTCGCCAAGTACCCACCCACCGCCGCCAACATCCAGCCCCTGCGGGTGCTCTACGTCCGCGACGGCGAACCCCGCCAGCGGCTGCTCACCCACATGAACGAGGGCAACCGCGCCAAGACCGCCACCGCGCCGGTCGTCGCCGTCCTCGCCGCCGACACCGACTTCCACGAGCTCATCCCGCGGGTCTTCCCGATCCGCCCGCAGATGCGCGACGCCCTCGCCGACGACCCCGCCGGCCGCGAACAGATGGCCCGCTTCAACGCCACCCTGCAGATCGCCTACTGGCTGCTCGCCGTCCGCGCCGCCGGCCTGGCCGCCGGACCGATGGCCGGCTTCGACGCCGCCGGCCTCGACAAAGAGTTCTTCGCCGACAGCAGCTGGCGCTCCCTGCTCGTGGTCAACCTCGGCAAGCCCGGCCCGGACGCCTGGTTCCCCCGCCTGCCCCGCCTCGACTACGACGACGTCGTCCGGCACGCCTGAACCCGGCGCCCGCCGCAGCGGATGATCGTCCGGCCGACCGGCCCGGGCCCCACCGGGCCGGTCAGGCCGCCATCCACTGGTCGTAACCCAGCTTGCCCACCAGCGCCAGCACCACGACCAGCAGCACCACCCGCACGAAACCGGCCCCGCGCCGCAGCGCCATCCGCGCGCCCAACGCCGCCCCGGCGACGTTGCACACCGCCATCGCCGCCCCCAGCAGCCACCACACGTGCCCCGTCGCCGCGAACACCACCAGCGCCCCCAGGTTCGTCCCCGCGTTGACCACCTTCGCCATCGCCGAGGCGTGCACGAAATCCGCCCCCACCAGCGCGGTGAACGCCAACACCAGGAACGTGCCCGTACCCGGCCCGATCAACCCGTCGTACAGGGCGATACCCAACCCGGCCACCGCCACCGCCACCGCCACCCGCGTCCGCGTACGCCGCTCCGGCAGCGCCAGCACCCCCAGCCGCGGCCGGGTCAACACGAACACCGCCACCGACAGCAGCACCACCAGCACCACCGGCCGGTACGCCCCCGCCGGCACCGCCCCCGCCAACACCGCGCCCAGGCCCGCCGTCAACACCGCCAGCCCCGCCGACGGCCCCGCCACCGCCCAGTCCAGCTTCGTCCGCCGCGCGTACGTCACCGCCGCCGTCGACGTACCGAAGATCGCGGCCAGCTTGTTCGTGCCCAACGCCGTGGCCACCGGGACCCCCGGCGCGGCCACCAGCAGCGCCGGCAACAACAGCAGACCGCCACCACCCACCACCGCATCCACCCAGCCCGCCATGGCGGCCGCAGTCAACAGGGTCGTCAACGACAGAGGATCCACGGGCCGCATTCTGCCCACCACCCCCGGCCCGACGAGCCCCGCTGTGGCCAGCCTCACCGCCGCTCAACGCCCCCGACGCCGCCGCAACCACAGGCCCGCCGAGGCCACCGCCACGAACACC
Source organism: Micromonospora sp. NPDC007271 (assembly GCF_040634005.1). Lineage (NCBI taxonomy): Bacteria > Bacillati > Actinomycetota > Actinomycetes > Micromonosporales > Micromonosporaceae > Micromonospora > Micromonospora sp. NPDC007271. Next base: position 15,069 of record NZ_JBEYER010000105.1, on the reverse strand, counting down.
AGCACCGAACAGACCAACGCCTTCAGCACCCGGCAAGCCTGCCACGCAGACGTAGGGTGAACCCGTGCGCCTGGTCACCTTCAACCTGCTGCACGGCCGGTCCCTCACCGACGGACTAGTCGACCCCGACCGGCTCACCGCCGCCGTCACCGCACTCGACGCCGACGTCCTCGCCCTGCAGGAAGTCGACCGCGACCAGTCCCGCAGCGGCAACCTCGACCTCACCGCCGTCGCCGCCCGCGCCCTCCACGCCCCCGAACACCGCTTCGCCGCCGCCGTCGTCGGCACCCCCGGCGAACAGTTCCGCCCGCTCACCCACGACGACGACGGCCACGGCGAACCCTGCTACGGCATCGGCCTGGTCAGCCGCCACCCCGTCCGGTCCTGGCAGGTCACCCGCCTACGCCCCGCCCCGGTCCGCTCCCCGGTCCACGTCCCCGGCCCCGGCGGGGGACTCATGCTGCTGCACGACGAACCCCGCGTCGTGCTCGCCGCCGTCCTCGACACCCCGTACGGGCCGCTGACCGTCGCCGCCACCCACCTGTCCTTCGTCCCCGGCTGGAACATGCTGCAACTGCGCCGCGTCGTCCGCGCCCTGCGCGCCCTGCCCGCACCGCGGATCCTCCTCGGCGACCTCAACCTGCCCGCCGGGCCCGCCGCGTGGCTGACCCGCTGGCGGCCGCTGGGGCGACGCCCCACCTACCCGGCCGGGCAACCCCGCGTCCAACTCGACCACATCCTCGCCGACCGGCACGGCCTGGACCGGCTACCGGCCGTCACCGACGTCCACACACCGCTGTCCACCATCTCCGACCACCGGCCCCTCGTCGTCGACCTCGGCCCGCCCAGCTGACCTTCAGCCGGTGGGCAGTCAGCCCGCAATCCGGATGACGTGGTGGTCGTCAGGACGTGGCCCGTTTGGCGAGAGTCGCGGCCCCGGGGCCGGTGAGATCATCGGGCTCAACGGGGCGGCCGGAGACCGCGAGCAGGAGCGCGAGGGCCGATGCGCGCACCTTGGGTCCGGATCCCCTGTCAATGGGTGCATCGGAGGCGATGAGTCGCAGGCCGTTCGCACGCTCCTTGCCGCCGCCCATCTTCACCCTCGTGCGGAGTTGGTACTCCAGCGCGTCAGCGACCCACCGGCCGGCATCTGGTGGCGCGATCACCTGGACCCGCACCCCGCCGCGTCGGGCGCGGAGTACGGGCCGTTCAGCCGGTGCAGCACGGACAGACACACCGAACCCCGTCCGCTGCCGGTCGAGCTGGCACCGCCGCAGGTGATTGCCCAACTCCCGGACGCTGACAGCGCCTGATTCCGCAGCATTGACCTCAGGTGCCGGCCCTGGCCCTGCAGGCTCGGCATCGGCCACGATTCAGCTCCATACCCGATACGGCGGTCGACCTGGAGGGCTCCACCCGCTCAAGACCCGGTCCCTGGCTGGCGTGGGAAGGGTTGTTTCGGCAATCGAGGTTTGGAAAGGTCGAAGCTGTGTGGGCCGACAGCCGGAAGGTGGACCTCCTCGCGGTGGCCACCTGTTTGCTAATGGTGTCGGTGGGTTGCACAACCGCGGACGACCGGAAACGGCCTGAAGCTGGCGCGCCGAGCTCCGCATCGTCCGGTTCCACCGGATCACAAGCCCCGCTGCTGCCACCGCTGCCGCAGGGCGGACAGCGCCTGTCGTGTGCCGATTCCGTCGCCACGATGGCGGCTCCGTCCGAGCAGTACCGCATCGCGGCGGACACCGTCGCGGTGTCGTCCCAGGTCCTGCAACCCAATGAGTCGGCCGATGGCCGGGGGCCGACTCGGCTCTTCGCCAAATGGGGTCTTTACGTGCAGGCCGGAGCGGCTGCGGAGGTGCAGGTGGCACCCGGATGGGAGGATCGCGCCCGCATCGGCTGGGGCCCAGCCGCCAAACCAGTGACCACCGTGCAGGTCGAGGCCTGCCCCGCCATGAGCACGTCGGCTGCATGGTCGGTTTTCACCGGCGGCACCTGGGTGGCAGGTCCGGCGTGCGTACCGCTGGTGATCCGGTCTCGGGGACGACAGGTTGACGTGCGTCTCGCGATAGGCGTCGTCTGCGACGAGAACTCGCCCCGGTAGGCCACACGGCGCCGCTGCCAAGACCCGCCGGCCGCACCGACGTCGTCGGCGTGTTCCCCAACTCTGAAGCCCTGCTCCGCCTCGCCGGAGCAGTCCCGGTCAAGGCCCACAACGAATGGCAGACCGGCGACCGCCGATACCTCGCACACCGTCGTTAGCACCAACACCGCGCGACGGCCCGGAAAACGCCCCGGCCACCGGCCGGCCCGTGGTGCGATGAGGAAACGAGGGGAGGGGCCAGCCCATGTCGCTGACCGGCCTACCGCTGCTGCTCCTGGCCGCCGCCACCGCCGCCACCGCGGCCGTGGCCACCGCCCGCACCTGGCGCCACCACGGCCGCTGGGCACACCTCACCCGGACCGCCGCCGTCCTGCTCACCGAGACCCTCGCCCTGCTCACCGCCGGCCTCGCCGTCAACCGAGCCGCCGGGTTCTACCCCACCTGGGCGGACCTGCTGCCCGCCGGCACCATCCACCACGACACCGGCCCCGCCCGCCCCGGCCACCTCGACCACCTCATCACCAGCCGGGCCGGTCACGCCCCCGACGCCCCCGTCAGCCTCACCTGGCACCCAGTCCGCTGGACCAGCTGGCCCGTCACCGCCGCCCCCACCGTCGTCGTCCCCGCCGACTACCCGCAGCACCCCACCTGGCGGTACCCGGTGATCGTCCTCGCCGGCCCGGCCACCCCCGCCGAGGAGAACAACGCCGCCCACGCCGCCGAGGACCGCGCCGGACCCGCCGTCCTCGTCTTCACCCACCTGCGTCCCGCCGCCACCCCCGACATCCTCACCGACGCCCTGCCCACCAGCCTCGCCCGCGACCTACGCGTCACCGGCCACAGCTGGGCCCTCATCGCCGACGACCACCTCAGCCCGCTCGCCCGGGCTGCCGTCCGCGCCGCGCCCGCCCGCTATCCCACCCTCGTCCTGATCGACGGCACGACGGACCCCGCCACCCCCGCACCCCCCGATCTGCCCGCCACCGAAACCGTCGCCGTCGCCGGCGTACCCACCCCACCCGGCACCCCGGCCACCCACCTCGACGCGCCACCCGACGGCCGGCTCACCGCCGCCCTGACCTGGGCCTGCCAGCAGACACCCCCGCCGCTCAGCTGATCCCACCGACGGCGCGCCACGCCCACCACCGCCCGTCCCACACCCCGTCCGCCCGGGGCTGACCCGTGGCACCCGACAGCCTCGCCGCCGCCCTCACCGCCACCGTCGCCGCCGTCCTCGCCGCCGTACTGCTCTCCGCCACCTGGGACCGCGGCACCGGCCCGCACCGCGCCGTCCTACGCACCGCCACCGCCGTCTGCTGCCTCACCACCGCCCTCGCCGCCACCGGCCTCTGGATCAACCGCCAGGTCGACACCTTCCCCACCTGGTCCGCCCTCGCCGGCCGGAACACCACCACCGATGCCGACCCGGACCCCACCACCGGCCACAGCGGCCGACTGGTCACCCTCACCGTCACCGGCACCGCCAGCGGCCTCACCCTGCCCATCCACGCCTACCTGCCCGCCGTCTACCGCGACCAACCCACCGCACGCTTCCCCGTCATCGAAGCGCTGCACGGCTACCCCGGCTCGCCCTCCTCCTGGCTCAACCGACTCGCCGCCACCCGCCACCTCGACCAGGAGATCGCCGCCGGCCGGATGGCCCCCACCGTCGTGCTGTTCCCCCCACAAACCCCCAACGCCCTGCTCGACACCGAATGCGCCGACCTCGCCAACGGCCCCCGCACCGAAACCTTCCTCACCGTCGACGTGCCCAACGCCGCCCAGACCCACCTACGGATACGCGCCGACCGCGCCGGCTGGGGACTGATCGGCTACTCCGCCGGCGGCTACTGCGCCACCAACCTCGCCCTGCGCCACCCCGACCGGTACGCCGCCGCCGCGAGCCTCTCCGGCTACGCCGACCCCGGCATCACCATCGGCGACGGCACCGAACACACCCTCAACGACGACGCCTGGCGACTACGCCACCTACCCCAACCCGCCATCGCCCTCTACCTGTCCAGCGGCCGCGCCGACCACAAAGCGCACCACGACGCCGAGACCCTCGCCCACCTCGCCCACGCCCCGCTCGCCGTCACCACCAACTACACGGACGGGGGCGGCCACAGCATGGCCGTCTGGGAAGCCGCCGAAGGCCCCGCCTTCGACTGGCTCTCCACCTGGCTCGGCCGCCCCCTCCGCTGACCCCGATCAGCCCAACCCCGCCGCCCCCTGCGCCGCCCGCACCGCGTTCCGGAACAACATCGCCACCGTCGTCGGACCCACACCGCCCACCCGCGGCGTGATCGCCCCCGCCACCTCGGCACACGACTCGTCCACGTCCGGCAACAACCGCCGCCCCTCGTACCGCACCCCACCGCCGACCACCACCGCGCCGGGGCGTACGTGTTCCGGCTGGATGATGCCCGGCACCCCCGCGGCCGCCACCAGGATCTCCGCCCGCCGCGTGTACCGCGGCCAGTCCGCCACCCCCGTGTGCACCACCGTCACCGCCGCGTTCGCCGTCGGCCGCTTCTGCGCCAGCAACATCGCCAACGGCCGCCCCAACGTCGCACCCCGACCCAGGATCACCACCTCCCGGCCCGCCACCGGCACCCCATGAAACGCCAGCAACGCCTCGATCCCCGCCGGCGTACACGGCAACGGACCCGGCAACCCCAACGCCAGCCGGCCCATGTTCACCGGATGCATCCCGTCCACGTCCTTGTCCGGGTCGAGCACCTGCAACGCCCGGTCGTAGTCCAGGTGCCCCGGAATCGGATACTGCACCAGCACCCCGTGCACATCCTTGTCGGAGTTGAGGTCCTCAAGCACCGCGTGCAGATCCGCCTGCGACGCCGACGCCGGCAGGTGCACGTGCGGAGAGACGAAACCCAGCTCCGCCGCCTGCCGCTGCTTGATCCGGATATACCCGGCACTGGCGTCGTCGTCACCCACCAGCACCGTCGCCAGCGCCGGAGTCACCCCCGCCGCCCGCAGCGCCAGAACCGCCTCGGCAACCTCCGCCAGCACCTGGTCGGCCACCGGCCCACCGGACAGGATCCGCGCCGTCGTACCCGCAGAAGACATGGCTCACCTCGCCCACGGAGGCCCAGGCGGTCGACCCCCGCGACGAGCTCCCCGATGGTTGATGCCATCCCCGTGCCGCCAGTCGCGTCCTGGCTCAGCCTGCCACAGCCCACACCCCGACCGCATCCGCCCCACACCCACCCGCACACCCACGGCCCGTCCAGACGCACCAACCCGCGCCGGCCTCAAGATCGACCCCCTGTCAACCGGGCCGCACCGGCCACACTCGCCGCGCGCTCCTCGTCCACTGCGGAGACCTCGACCTCGGCCCGACGCCCGCCGAGGCGAAGCGCATCGCGGACACGTTCCCCCACGCGCGCCTGGTCGTGCAGCCGGCAGCAGGCCACTACCCCCGGATCGACGACGCCGAGATCCTCCGCTGGCCCCGGCCCACGCCGCGGCCCGACCGACCCGCACCGCCCTCAACGCGGAACGAGACGCACCTGCTGCGCCAGAAAGATCACGCCGACCGCGGCGACCAACACCGCGATCACCCAACCCGCAACCCGCAGACCCAGATGGATCCGGGTCGGGCCGACCAACGCGGGGTTGCCCGCCGCCAACACGAGCAGGACCAACCCCAGCGGAGTCGCGATACCGCCGACCAGGCTCGCCACGAACAGCAGCCGGATCGGACCGATACCCGTCGCGGCCAGCGCCACACCCACGAGCGCCTGCGCCACGACCACCGCGTAGAAGCGGGGCGCCTGACGAGGCGTACGACTCAGCCCACGCGGCCAACCGAACGCGCTGGCCGTCACGTAGCCGCCGCTGGACGCGATCACCGGCACGGCGATGATCGCCGACGCGAGCAACCCACCCGCGAACATCGCCCCCGCCAACGGCCCCGCCAACGGCCCAAGCGCCTGCGCGGCCTGCTCGGCCGTGTCGACGTGCTGATGATGCCTGCCCAGCGTGGCACCACTGGCAACCAGGATGCACCAGAAGATCACCGCCGCCAGACCAGCACCCACCAACGCGTCGAACTCGCGGAACCTGAGCTGCTCCCGGGAACGCGGCTCCTCGACCTGTTCCACCGTCTGCCAGACATACATGTAGCTGGTCAGCGTGGTGCCCAGGATCGCCAACACCCCCGCCACGTGCGCCGAGGTGAACGGCACCGACGGAACCAGACTGCCCCGCGCCACCGCCAGCCAGTCCGGCCGCGCCAGAACCGCCGCCGCCCCGTACGCGAGCAGACCCAGCATCACCAGCTTCAGCACCCGCTCGACCTCGTCGTACTTGCCGAACAACAGCAAGGCGAGCACCCCCGCGGCGAAGGCGGGAACCAGCCAACGAGAATCCGCCCCGACCAGCAGACCGATCGCCGCCGCCCCGGCGGCGACATCCGCGGCGATCGTCACCACGTTCACCACCAGAATCGAGACCAGCAACAGGACACTCGCCACAGCGCCGTACCCGTCACGTACCGCCCGCTGAAGATCACGCCCGGACAGCACGCCCACCCGCGTGGCCAGAACCTGCACCACCACCAGCGCCGGCATCATCAACAGGGTCAGCCACGCCAGGCCGAACATCGTGCTCGCCCCGACCACCACCAGCGTCGCCACCGTGGTCGGATCCGTGTCCGCCGCCCCCGAGACCAGGCCCGGACCCAACGACCGGAACCCCACCCCGCGCCCGCGCCTCCCGCGACCCAGCCGCGACAGCCGTCGCTCACCCATCGCAGCCCCGGCCACCGCCACCGACCCGGCCCCGCCCGACCGGACGGCCGGAGGGCTCACATCCGGCCGCTGCTCGAACCGCACCCCCGTCGGCGATCAGGCACTCCCAGAGTGTGACAGTGAGCCGGCGACCGGGGGCACGAGTTCCGGGGAAGCCACCCGTCAACCAGCCGGCCCCACCAACCCCGACAACGCCCGGTTCGTGCGGTTCGACCGCACCGCTGCCCGCTGCTGACCCGCCGTCACCTCGATATACGTCTGCGACGACCCCAACGACGCGTGCCCCAGTAGACGCATGATCTCCGCCGCGCTCGCCCCGTCCTCCGCCAACCGCGTCGCGAACGTGTGCCGCAACGCGTGCAGCCGCGCCCCACGCGGCACCCGGTCACCGATGCCCGCCCGCCGATAACAGGACTCCACCAGATACTGAAGACCACCCCGGCGCAGCGGCTCACCCCGCCGGTCCACCAGCAGCGGCGAATCCGGCCGCACGCTGCGCGCCCCGAACCGCCGGCGCCGGCTGCCGAGGTAGTCCAGCAGCACCCGGTCGACGCCCGCCTCGATCGGCACCGTCCGGGGGCGCCCACCCTTGCCGGCCACGTCCACCCGCCGCTCACCGTCGCGCCCGGCCAGTGACGCCACCCGCAGCGCCAGCAACTCGGACAGGCGTAGCCCCGCGCAGAGCGCCAGCGCGAGCACCGCCAGGTCGCGCTCCGGCCACGGGTCGCGCTGGCGGCCCTCCGCGCGGGCGACCGCGGCCAGCAGCTCCTCCGGGGTGTCCTCGCCGCGCAACGGCTTGGGCTGGGGGAGCGGCGCGCGGGGCCGTCCCACCGCCGGCATCGGGTTCCCCGGTACGACCCCCTCGGCGACCAGGAAGGTGAAGAAGCTGTTCCAGGTGGACCAGGCACGGTGGACGGAGGCGGCGGCGCGGGGGGCGGCGAACCGGGCGAACGCCGCCCGCATGGTCCGGGGGGAGAGGGCGGTGATCTCCAGCTCGTCGAGGGGGAGGGGAGGGGTGGCGTTCTCGGCCACGAGCCGGGCGACCGCGAGCAGGTCCCGCCGGTACGCGGCGAGGGTGTGGGGGGAGGGTTTGCGGGTGGCCCGGGCGGTCAGAAACTCCTCGATCAGCATCCCGAGAGACTCGTCCGGTTTGTCATGCATAAGGGATATTATGCATGTTTTTCGCGTTGCCGGCACCCTGGGTCGAGGGGAAGGGGGGATGCCTGTTGACTGGTCAGGTGATCGATCTCCGCGCGGTTGTCGAGATCCCGTTCGCCGAGCGGCTGGTGCCGGCGGCGACCGGCCCCTGGCTGGCGCTGCAGCGGAGTGACCGTCTCACCGGGCTGCTGCGTCGGGCTGGGCGAGTGGCGGGACCGGGCCCTGGCGCTCACCGGTGACTCACCCTGGCTGGGTCACGACCCGAGCCCGGAGATCGAAGCGGGCGGTGACTCGCTGCGGGTGTGGCAGGACGCCGGGTCACGCCACCAGCGGCCCGGCGGGTACGTCGACCTGCCGCGCGTACGCCTCGCGGCGCTGCTCGCGGACGTGCAACGCGACCTGGTCGGCTTCCTCGCTTGCCTCGACGTCTGGGGCCGCAACGGCGGGCTCGGGCCGCGCACCGCCGATCTGGTGGCGGCTGTCGACCGGAGTTTCGCGATCGCCGCGCCACTGGACCTGCCGTCGCCGGCCGGGCGCGGCGAGGAGCCGGATCGGCGTACGTGATCGCGGCGAGCCGAGGACGTGGTTCTCACTGGGACGCACGTTGGTCTCGGCGGGCCGCCCGCCACCCGGCGACCGCCCGATAGACCTGGTACGCCCCGATCCCGCCGAACAGGCTCGCGAGCAGGTTCGGCCAACTCTGCCGGTCGTCGGCGACGTTGGCGGCGACGGCGAGGCTGCCGGCGAACAGGGCCAGCCCCAGGATCACGCGCCGCGCGGTCGTGCGGGTCGATGCCGGTTCGACGAACTCCCGGGCCCGGCCTCGTCGCTGCGCGGGTGCGCCCGCCTGCAGGCGGGCGAGTTCGGCGCGGGTGCCGATCGCGTGCCGGCGGTCCGGCTCGGCGACGTACGTGGCGATCGCCCTGGCCACGAAGTCCGGATCCCCGTCCTCGAAGACGACCTCGTCGCGGGCCAGTGTCCATCCGGTCGAGGTGACCAGCTCCGGCCGGGCGTAGGGCAGCTTGAGCTGCCACCACTCGTCCCCACGGGCCGGCTGCTCCGGCGCGAGCGCTTCCCAGGGGATGAGCAGAGCGCCGGCCGGTTTGTCGGCCTCGATCCCGCTGGGCCGCAGGGTCAACCCGGCGCCCCGCCACAGCATCCGCCACGTCCCAGCGAGAATGCCGCCGAGGAGCAGCCCGACGGCGAGGCCGGCCGAGGTTTCGCGGCTGACCGCCAGGCCCAACCCAGCAAACTGCAGGGCGGCCAGGCCGAGAAGGACATAGCTGGTGTGCGCCGGGGTCCGGAAGCTGCGGTCGTGCTCGTCGACCAGAAACGTCGCCCAGGGCCGCCTGCTGCGTCGCAAGGCCAGGGCCACGGCGGCGACGAACAGGATCAGCCCGCTCGCGGCGCACGCGAGGTAGACCGGCACCGAATACCAGACACTGACGATCAGCTCGGTGCCGAAGACCCCGCGCCCCGCCACGATGACCTTGCGCCTGTCCACGGGGTGACGGTACGGGTGCGTCGGCCGGGCGCGGTACGTCCGCCCAGCCGCTTGAAGATCATCCGATCCGCCATCGGCGGGAAGATGCCGGGCCGACGGCGAGGGAGGGCTCCTTGCTTCTACTTGACATAATGTAGATTATCGAACCTGTCATCGAGGCAGGTCAGGGGGCCCCGACGGGCGGCCAGAATGGACGCCCGGCGTGAGTGGCGGCAGGAGACACGTGCCCGTGGTGTGCCGGCACGGAGGTGATCCGGCGCGGCAGCGGGGCGAGCCGGGCGCCGGGGTCAGCTGCCGGTGAAGGCGCGCAGCAGGGTCCGGACGGCGCCGGTGAGGTCGGCGCGGCTGGCCGGTGTGCCGGGCTGGGGGGCGCTGAGGCCGCCCGTGCCGACCAGCCGGTCGAAGAGCAGTCCGTCGACGAACGCGACGAACTGGTCGCCCTGCCGGCGCGGGTCCGGGGCGCCGGCGCGGGCGAGCAGGTCTCGGGCCTGCGCCCGCAGGACGGTGCCGTGTTCGAGGATCGAGCGCAGCTCGGGGCGGTGGGTGGCTTCCAGCAGGCAGGCGTAGCGGGCCAGGCTGCGGTGGCGGTCGACGGTCAGCCACCGGTCGAGCAGCTCGCCGGTGGCGGTGGCGAGCTGGTCGAGGTCGGTGGCGGTGAGCGGCCGTTGCGGCTGGGGCGGCGGCGCGTCGGTGGGCAGCTCGTGGTCGGCGAGGTCGGCGCGGTCGAGGTCGGCCAGCCGGTGCACCACCGCCTCGATCAGGGCCTGCCGGGTGCGCAGGTAGGCGGAGGTGGTGCCGAGGGGCAGGCCGGCCCGGGTGTCGACGGCCCGGTGGGTCAGGGCGCGCATGCCGCCTTCGGCGAGCAGGTCGATGGCCGTGTCCGCCAGCAACGCGACCCGGTTCCCGCGGTTGGCCACGCGCCCCTCCCCAGCCCTGGTTCCACGTCGTAGTATGAACTTCTACATCCGTAGAAGGGTGGGCCGGGGATGGGCGAGTCGCGGGCGGTGGTGGTCGGTGGCGGCATCGGCGGGCTCGCCGCGGCGGTGGCGCTGCGCCGTGGCGGCTGGCGGGTGACCGTGCTGGAGCGCGCCGGCGAGCTGGGCGAGGTCGGCGCGGGGCTGACGCTGATGGCCAACGCGCTGCGCGGATTGGACGCGCTCGGCCTCGGGACGGCGGTGCGCTCCCGGGGACACGCCGAGACGCCCGGCGGGCTGCGCACCTCGGACGGGCGGTGGCTGTCCCGGGTGGACGGCGCCGAGATGACCCGGCTGCTCGGCACCACCGCGCTGGGTGTCCACCGCGCGGACCTGCACCGCATCCTGCGCGACGCGCTGCCGGCCGAAATGCTGCACACCGGCGCGGAGGTGTCGGAGGTGGACCCGGAGCTCGGGGAGGTCCGGTACCGCCGGCACGGCGAGCCCGTCGCGCTGCGCGCCGACCTGGTGGTCGGCGCCGACGGCCTGCGCAGCGTGCTGCGCGCCCGGCTGTGGCCCGGGACCCCACCCCCGGTGTACGCGGGCAGCACCGCCTGGCGGGCCGTGGTCGACTTCCCGCAGGCGGTTCCCGCCGCGATCAGTTGGGGGCCGGGTGCCGAGTTCGGGATGGTCCCGATCGGCGGTGGCCGGGTCTACTGGTTCGGCGCGGTCCTGGCTCCGCCCGGCGGGCGGGCGCCGGACGAGTTGGCGGTGGTGCGGCAGCGCTTCGGTGCCTGGCACGACCCGATCCCGGCGCTGCTCGCGGCGACCCCGCCGGAGGCGGTGCTGCGCAACGACCTCCACCGGCTGGCCGTGCCGCCGCCGTCGTACGTGCGGGGTCGGGTGGCGCTGCTGGGGGACGCCGCGCACGCGATGACCCCGAACCTGGGGCAGGGCGCAGGCCAGGCCATCGAGGACGCGGTTCACGCTGGGCGCGGTCTGCGCCGGGGTGCGTGCCGGTGCGGTGCCCGCGGCGCTGGCGGCGTACGACCGGCAACGCCGGCCCCGCAGCCAGGCGGTCGCCGTGGCGTCCTGGCGGGCCGGGCGGTTCGGCCAGCAGCTTCGTCATCCGGCGGCGGTCGCGCTCCGCAACGGGCTGCTGCGGCTGACCCCGGCCCGGGTGGCGCTGCGGTCGATGGCCCGGTACGCGGACTGGCAGCCGCCGGCCGGGCCCTGACCCGGGGCCGATCAGGCGCACGCAAGCGGCGGCTGACCGTTCGGCTCACGGTTTCGACCGTCGGGCGCGCGGCCGGTTTGGGTACGGCGTGCGGGGTGGGCATGAGGAGACCGTTACTGCTCAGGCCCCTACCGGAGAGGAAGCCGCATGCTTTCCGCACTCGACCGCCGGCACACCGTCGCGCCGCCCGGATACAGCCGTTGGCTGATTCCGCCGGCGGCGTTGGCGATCCATCTCTGCATCGGGCAGGTCTACGCCACCAGCGTGTACAAGAATTCGCTGATCGCCCACTTCGACGCCAGCCAGACGGCGGTCGGGGTCATCTTCAGCATCGCGATCGTGATGCTGGGGTTGTCGGCCGCGGTGGCGGGCACCTGGGTGGAGGCGAACGGGCCGCGGAAGGCGATGTTCACCTCGGCGTGTTTCTGGGCAGCCGGGTTCCTGGTCGGTGCGCTGGGCATCGCGACGCGGCAGTTGTGGCTGCTGTACCTCGGGTACGGGGTGCTGGGCGGGATCGGCCTGGGGATCGGGTACATCTCCCCCGTCTCCACGCTGATCAAGTGGTTCCCCGACCGGCCGGGGCTGGCCACCGGGTTGGCGATCATGGGCTTCGGTGGTGGGGCGATGGTGGCCTCTCCCCTGTCCCGGCAGCTGCTGTCGTCCTACGACCCCGGGTACGACCCGGCGAACGCGGCCTCGACGGCGTCGGGGGCGGCGCTGGTGTGGTTGTTCGTGACGTTGGGCGTCGGCTACTTCGTGATCATGATGTTCGGGGTGTTCAACGTGCGGGTGCCGGCGGCGGACTGGCGGCCGGCCGGGTTCGACCCGGCGGGGGTGGCGGCGAAGCCGCTGGTGACCACGGCGAGCGTGTCGGCGGCGAACGCGGTGAAGACCCGGTCGTTCTGGTTGCTGTGGGTGGTGCTGTTCTGCAACGTGACTGCCGGGATCGGGATCCTGGAGCAGGCCAGCCCGATGATCCAGGACTTCTTCCGCGACGGCGGGGCGTCGTCGGTGTCGGTGGCGGCGGCCGGCGGGTTCGTCGGGCTGCTGTCGCTGTTCAACATGGCGGGCCGGTTCGTGTGGTCGTCGACGTCGGACGTGATCGGTCGTAAACCGATCTACCTGGTGTACCTGGGCGTCGGGATGGTGCTGTACGTGCTGCTGGCCCTGGTCGGGCAGGCGGCGACGGCGCTGTTCGTGCTGCTGGCGTGCGTGATCCTGTCGTTCTACGGCGGCGGTTTCGCGACGGTGCCGGCGTACCTGCGGGACCTGTTCGGCACGTTCCAGGTGGGGGCGATTCACGGCCGTCTGTTGACGGCGTGGTCGGCGGCGGGGGTCGCCGGGCCGCTGATCGTGAACGGGTTCCTGGACGCCCAGGGCAAGCCGGGAACGCTGACGGCGGCGGCGTACCGGCCGGCGCTGTTCACGATGGTCGGGGTGCTGGCGGTCGGGTTCGTGGCGAACCTGTTGATCCGGCCGGTGCCGGAGCGGTTCCACGAGCCGGCGGCGGGCCGGGACGTGGTCACGGACGAGCCGGCGACGGCGGAGAGGAGCATTACGCGATGAGCGAGGGCAACCCGCGCGGGCAGCAGGCCCGGTTGATATTCTCCTGGCTGGTGGTGTCGGTGCTGCTGGGATACGGCGTGGCGCAGACGGTCATCACCGCCGCGAAGCTGTTCACCAGCTGAATGCGGGACGGGCGGCCCGGGGCTCCCGCGCCGCCCGTCGGGTCAGAGGCCGCCGGCGATGCGCAGGACGGCGCCGGTGGTGTAGGAGGCGTCCGGGCCGAGGAGGAAGGCGATGGCACCGGCGACCTCGTCGGGTTCGCCGGCGCGGCCCAGCGGGACGCGGCCGGCGGCGGAGTCGGGCCGGTCGGGTACGCCGGAGACGGCGTGGATGTCGGTGCGGATGATGCCGGGCGCTACCGCGTTGACCCGGATGCCCCGCGGGGCGAGTTCCTTGGCCAGGCCGACGGTGAGCGTGTCGGTGGCCGCCTTGACGGCCGCGTAGTGGATGTATTCGCCGGGGCTGCCGAGGGTGGCGGCGGCCGACGAGACGTTGACGATGACGCCGCCGCGGGTCATCCGGCGGGCCGCCTGCTGCGCGCACAGGACGTACCCGATGAGGTTGACGTCGACGACCCGGCGCAGGTCGTCGAAGGCCAGCTCGGTGAAGGGCCCGATCGGGCTGGTGACGCCGGCGTTGTTGACCAGGCCGGTGAGCGGGCCCAGGTCGGCGGCGGCGTCGAACAGGGCGGCGACCTGCTCGGGGTCGGTGGTGTCGGCGGGCACCGCGACGCCCCGGCGGCCGGCGGCGTGGATGTCGTCGAGGACCGCCTTGGCGGCGTCGTGGTCGCGGCGGTAGCCGATGGCGACGTGGTGGCCGGCGGCGGCGAGGCGCCGGGCGGTGGCGGCGCCGATGCCGCGGCTGCCGCCGGTGACGACCGTGACGAGATCCACTGTGCTTGCCCCCTGCCCTGGTTGTTGGGTCGACGCTACCGTGATCGGCCCTCGGCGACGTCGAGGCGAGGATCACACGGGGGGCTGATCTTCGTCGTGTCGCAGCCGGCTGGTATCAAGGCTGCAATCAAACGTGTGTACGGAAGAGGGCTGTGATGGCGGGCCAGGGTTTGTCCACTGACGAGGTGCAGGGAATCCGGGAGGCGTTGGCCGCGGGCCGTAAACCGAAGGTGGTGTTCACGGCGGCGGCGGGTCAGATGGCGGGTCAGGTCGGACAGGTGGTGGAGCTGACCGATCCGGAGGTTTCCGAGGAGTTCGTGGTGGTGCGGTTCGGCCGCGACGAACTGCCCTTCTCCCCCGCCGACGTGGCGATCGCGCCGAAGGGCGCGGGCCGCAAGCCGGCGGAGCCGAAGCCGGAGGCCGAGGAGACGCCGACGCCGGCGGAGCCGGAGTTCGTGCTGGACCGGCCGCGGGTGCCGGCGCCGCGCCAGGAGGAGCCGAAGGTGGAACAGCAGGTGGAGGCCAAGCCGGCGCGCCGGGCGGTGAAGGCGGCGAAGCCGAAGACCCCGGCCGGGCTGACGGTCACCCTGGCCTACGCCGAGGGCGAGTGGACGGTGGCGGCGCAGCAGGGCGCGAAGGCCCTGGCGAAGCCGTACGTGGTGAAGCCGGCGGAGGCGTTGCGGATGGTGGCGCTGGTGGACGTGCCGGGGGTGCAGGAGGCGGTGGAGCAGATCCTGGCCGCGGAGCGGGCGGAGGCGGAGCAGCAGGCGGAGAAGCTGCGCGCCGAGTTGGCGGAGATCGAGGCGCGGCTGGCGGAGCTGCGCGAGGCCGGCTGACGGCGCGGCCCGTGCCCTCGGGTGGCGAGGCGCGCCGGCATCCCGGCCATCGGCCTGTGGCGCGAGCCGGTCGCCGAGATCGGGG
>NZ_JBEYER010000104.1:0-23592 GCF_040634005.1 Micromonospora sp. NPDC007271 | reverse complement strand
CATATCTACCGACTCACCACCCATCCAAGATCACGATCGCCGTGAAAGGCCGAGGTTAGGGCTGTCAAGGAGTGGACCGAAAACGAAGAAGTGCCTTCTGATCAGGGAAAATAGGGCTTGTCGAGAGTCCTGTTAACCCGTCACGGAAGGCACTTGCTGGGTGAAGGTTACCGCAACACGTCCGAAGATCATGGTGACCGGGGGTGGGCGGGGCGTGGTCGGTCACGCTGGTGCCCGCCTGCTCGCCGACCTTGCTGATGCGACCGGGTTGACCAGCGCGTTCAGTCAGGCCCTGGCCGGGCTGCGGCAACGGCAGCGCGGACACGACCCGGGCCGGATCGCCGTCGATCTGGCGGTGATGCTGGCCGACGGCGGCGAGGCCATCGCCGACCTGGCGGTGCTGCGTAACCAGGCCGGCCTGTTCGGGCCGGTCGCCTCCGACCCGACCGCCTGGCGGCTGCTGTCGCAACTGGACGAGGCGACACTGGCGGTGCTGCGGTCCGCTCGGGCCCAGTTCCGCGAGGTCGCCTGGGCCCAACACTTCGACACCCGCGGTGACCTGCCACAGGCCTCCGCGGCCGGCCTGCCGGTCAACGGGCTGATCCTGGACATCGACGCGACGATCGTGCTCTGCCACTCCGAGAAGGAATCGGCGACTCGCACCTGGAAGACCTTCGGCTTCCATCCGTTGCTGTGCTTCCTGGACAACACCGGCGAAGCCCTCGCCGGGCTGCTGCGCGAAGGCCGGGCCGGCTCGAACACCACCGCCGATCACATCACGGTGCTCGACCACGCCCTCGCCCAGATCCCCGACCAGCATCGGTATGGCACCCCGATCCTGCTCCGCGCCGATTCGGCCGGTTCCAGCCAGAGGATCCTCGCCCACATCCGATCCTTGCGCGACCAGCACCTGGACATCCGGTTCTCCGTCGGTGCCCCGATCATCGAACCAGTGCGTGAGGCGATCCGGGCCGCGACCGGGTGGGTTCCTGCCGTGGACACCGACGGTGACCTGCGCGAGCATGCCGAGGTCTGCGAGATCACCGGCCTGTTCGACTCGACCGGCTGGCCGGAGGGCACCCGGTTCCTTGTCCGCAGGGAACGCCCGCACCCCGGCGCCCAGCTGTCGCTGTTCGACACCATCGAAGGCTGGCGGCATCAAGTCGTCGCCACCGACACCCCACCCGGCGGCGGCAGCGTCCAGTTCTTGGAGGCCCGCCACTGCGGCCACGCCCGCGTCGAGGATCGGATCCGCTGCGGGAAGAACACCGGCTTCGGCCGGTTCCCGTCCCGGCACTTCGCGATCAATCAGGCCTGGCTCCAACTCGCCCTGACCGGCATCGACCTGCTCTCCTGGACCCAGGCCCTGCTCCTAGACGGCGAGCTGGCCACCGCCGAGCCGAAGAAGCTGCGCTACCGGCTGCTGCACGTCGCGGGCCGGATCACCCGCACCGCCCGGCGAACCCGCCTGGCCATCGCCGCCAACTGGCCCTGGACCGACGCCCTGACCAGCGCATTCAGCAAACTCGCCGCGCTACCCCGACCTACCGGCTGACCCCGGGCTTCACGCCACGACCAGCAACACGGAGGAACCCGGCCCCGCGCCGGGCCCTCAACATGCGACCAAAACAGCGACAACCACGCGAATCGGTCCCATCGAGAAGCGGCTATAAAGCCACACTCAAGTGAAAGACCGAGGTTAGGAGTCACTGGTTGGCAAATCGGGCGGCGCGGCGCTGAGCACCTTCCCGCTCCGGGTGTTGATCCATTCCTGCACGCGTCTGCGCTTCCAGTAACGAGTAGATCCCTTTACTGGTGCGGGTTCTTCGCGGTCGGGCATGGGAAGGTAGCCGTCCTCGCCGCGGTCCCACGCGGCCTTGCTCATTCCGACGTACTTGTCCCACCCGCCCTGCGTGATGGTGAGAATCTCCCGGAACTCGGTGGCGGAGATCAGCTCCTCGGGGTCGCCGTCGAGTTCGACGTGATGGACCCGCGCTCGGGAGGATTCCACGATCTGCGGTAGGAGGACATCCCGGACGTGCTCTAGCTCGTCGATGGGAAGCCACGCCTTCTTGTCCTGCTTGACCGACGCGGGCCAGCCTGACCCTTGGGCGCGCTGCTTCGGTGACGTCTTGAGCCGCACCGTCTGTTCGGACCGTCCGGTCAGCTCGGCTGCGCCGGCTATGTCCGTGTGCGGCCGGCCGCCAATGTTCCGGATTTCCATGCCTACCCCTGCCTGCATCGGTGGCCAGCGGTTGGAACGGCCGGGGGAACATCGCCCGCGAACGAACGAAGCGGCAACCCCCCGGCCGCGTGATCCAACCAACAACCCCACCCACAAGGCCGCGCTAAGCGGCGGACGTGTGGCCGAAGCGGTGCAGATGGTAGCAGTCTGGCTCTCGGTCGCCTGGGAGATCGGCGGGTTGATGCCGTACTTGAGAGCCGTGCTCCCCCTGACGAAGCCCAGCAAAGACGATCGGCAAAGAGTGCCACCGGCTGCGGCCGGGGAGCAGCGCTGTGCGCCCAGAGAGGACGGACGCCGTTTAGCTGCCCCACGGGACGGCTGGTAGAGCGCTCGCGGGGGCACGGATTACCGATTCGGCCATGTCGAGCGCGCGGAGCAGGGTTCTTAGCTGCGCCGCCGACAGGGTGCCTGCGTCCAAGCCGCATGTTGATACGAGTGTCTTGAGCTGATTGACCCGTTGATGGCGGGCGGCGGCGAGGCAGGTGGGGTGGTTCAGTAGGTCGCGTGCGGCGTATCCGTCGGCGGCGGCGTGTTGGATCAGTTCGACGGCGAGCTGCTCGGCGGCTGGGTGATCTTTATCGAGGGCGTCTAGAAGGGTGAGGCCGAGCCGGGTGTGGAAGACGGTGAGTCCGGGCTTGACGGGTCCGAGGGCGTGGTAGGCGGTCAGTGCCGTGTTCGCCTGGTCGTCTGTGGGATCGGAGTCTGGCGTCAGCAGGAGCAGGCAGGCAGTGACGGCGTCTTCCCATGGTTCGCCCGGTTGGGTGGCGTCTAGCATCGCGCGTGCCTGGCGGTAGCGGCCTGCTGTGGCGTGGGCGATGATGCTGATCTGCCTGCCGTCGAGCATGCGTGCGCCGACGCCGTTGTATTGGGTGAGGCGGTGGCTGGCGTCGTCCCACCGTCCTGCGCTGGCGAGGGCGTGGGCGCCGGTGCCGAGCAGGACGGTCCAGAGCCAGGTTCGTGTCTTGGTGTGGGCGCCGGGTGCCTCGGTGAGGCGGGCGGCGGGGATGGTGAGGCCGTCGATCAGGGTGTCAGTGCGGGTGTTGATGGCCTGGAAGAGGGTTTCCAGCAGGGTCCAGGCGGTGGGGCCGTCGCCCGCGCGGATGTGGAGGCGGGCGAGGTTCACGATGGGTTCGAGTGCGTGCTGGGGATCGCTGCCGTGGTCGAGGGCGGCGGTGGCGAGTCGGTGGCACCAGGTGCGGGCCAGGTCGGGCATGCCGCAGTCGGATGCCAGGAGCGCTGCGAGGTTGAACACTGCGGTCGCGGCGGCCACGTCATCGCTGCGCTGGGCGGCGTCGGCGCGTTCCTGAAGGTCGGCGATGCGCTTGGGCAGAGGTGTGCATACGGGCCGGGGCCGGGCGATCAACGGGAATCTACGGATTATGGCCGGGTTCATGAGTCACCGCCGGGGGCGAGGGCGGGGCTGGTGGGGTTGGTGCCGAAGATGATGTTTCTGGCGGCGGTGGCGAGTGCGGCTTGGTGCAGGCCAGGAATGCTGCGCCTGTTCCAGGCGAAGATCACGTGGTGGGCGAGGGTTGCGCGGAGGCCGCGCTGCAACTGTCCTGTCTGGTTGAGCCGATTGAGGGTGTCGCCGGCGGCGATGTAAGCCTCGAACCAGCTGCGAGCGGCGGCTAGCGGCGCCCCTTGGTGGGTGAGGCTGGCTGGATCGGCTGTGAGGAGCCGTTTCACCGCGTGCAGCAGGTTGTTGACGAGCGTGGGCTGGGGTGGTTCTCGGTGGTTGGCGACGCGGGCCCAGACGTCGCCTTGTTCGTACCAGTCAAGGCCTGCGGCTCGCATCATGGCCGCAGTGAGCATGATCGACAGCTCGGGGCACCGCGCGGCTAGGTGACTGGTGTCGGGGGTGAGTAGGTGGCGGCTGTCGTGGTGCCAGAGCTGGTGGGTGGTGTCCATGGCTCTGGTGCCGCCGAAGGCGTGGGTCTCGGGCTCGTAGATTCCGGGAACGGTGGCGCTGATGTGGCGGTTGTGGCGTAGGCGGGCCAGCTGGCTGGTCACGTAGTGGTCGGCGGCTGTGGAGGCGGGGAGGTAGCGCAGCCGCCAGCTGTCTTTCCGGACGTAGAACCAAAGGGTGATGAGCTGGCGGGTTTCGGCGTCGGCGAGGATCGGCGCGAGATGGGTGGTGGCTACTTGTTCTGCGGCGTGGGGGTCGGGGAAGGCGATGGTGGTCTGCCGCCATTTGGGTGGCGTCATGTTCGTTTCCCTTGGGTTCAGGCGAGGGCGAGGAAGGTGTCCCAGCTGGTTGCCGGGCTGCCGGTGACGGCGGTCTGCAGCGCTAGCACGGCACCGGCCGTGCCGTTCATCAGCTCTGGATCAGAATGGGTTTGGCTGGCGAGCTGGTTGGCGAGTTCGGCCGCCAAGCCGGGCAACTCGGCGGTGAGCTGACCCGCCCCGTGGGGTTTGGTGCTGGCGGCGGCTATGCGGCTGGCAGCCTGCAGGAGGCCGGCTTTGCCGTGGCAGAGGCCGATCTCGGGCAGCCGGGCGCGTTGGGCGGCGTCTCGCAGCACGGCGAGCACAGCCTCTTCTGCCCGTTGCTGGCGGGCCTCGTCGCGCAGGGCGAGCCCGGCGAGTTGCTGAGCGCGGGCGATGCCGGGGGTGCCGTAGCACCAGGAGGGCCGGTGCCGCCGTGGGGTGGTGTCGGGGGTGACGTAGCCGGGCCACCAGATTCCGGCCGGGTCGTCTTGGCGGTGGTGGTCGATCCAGTCGCACAGGGCGGCGAGCGCGTCGCGGGCTGCTGGGGTGTCGTGGCCGTGGAGGATGGCGTAGGCGAGCAGGGCGATGACGGCGCTAATGCCGTGGGCTACGCCGATGTTGCCATGCCCGTGGGGGAAGTCTGGGTGTGGCGTGCCACCGAGCCCCGATGGCAGCCACCACGGCGGCTGCGTGGAGCCGTTGCCGAGGGGTTCGGTGATGCGGGCCAGGTAGGTCATCACATCGCGGCTGATGGGGTGCTCGGGGTGTATGTGCAGGTGGTAGAGCCCGAGCCCGGTCAGGCCGTGGACGAGGTCGAACTCGTACATCGTCAGCGGGTCGCGGCGGTCTATGCGGGAGTGGGCGGCGACGAGCCGTTGTCTGGTGAGGGTGATCGTGGCGTCGTTGAGGCTGGCGAAGGCGCGGCGGTAGCCGCCCAGCGGGCGGGCGGTGTGCAGCATGAACGCCAGCGCGGGGGCGCCGTGGAAGGGGTCGGAGTTGCGGCCGATGCTGACCGGCTCGCTGCCGGCGGCGCGTATCCAGCCGTGGGCGATGGCCTCGTTGCCGTGTCCGGAGACGGCCCGCTCGATGTGCAGCAGGGCGATGCCCACCGCGCCTCCGGCCAGCGATTGCGGCCGGGTCCGCCCGTCGGGTGACAGGCCGACGATGGAGGGGCTGGCGAGTCTGGCGCAGGCCGCCGCGAGCACATCCGAGGGGTTGGCGGTGGTGGTCGGGGTGTTCACGTGGTGCTCCTTGTCGTCCAGCTCAGTGCGGCGGCGCGGGCGAGGTGCAGGCAGGCTCGTTCGCTGTCGAGGTCGGCTCCGGCGACGCGGACGTGGTGCAGGTGCAGCAGGTCGGGGAGCAGCTCGGCCGGCGGGGCGGTGCTGACGGTGGGCAGGCTGTCGCGCCAGGCGGCCACGGTGCGGCGGCGTTGGGCCCAGCGGTCCGTCAGGTTCTCGCCGCCGGGCAGGGACGCCACGGCGGTGGGGTCGTACGGGTTGGCCAGGCGGATGGCCTGGTCGTAGACCGCTCGTGGGGGTGCTGGCCGGTGGGCGCGGGTACGGGCTATCAGCCATCGCAGGGCATCGTGCGGGTCGCCGATGACCGCCGTGACGAGGTCGACCATGCTCGCGGCGGTCAACGCCTGCCAGCCCAGGGTGGGACGTCGCGTGGTGATGGCCAGCTGGGCGAGCGCGGCTGCGGAGTCCGCCGCGAACACGGCTGCCGTTGACTGGTACGCGGCCAGGCTGCCGAAGCGGCCAGGCTCGCCGAAGTCGGTGTCCCACTGGACTCGCCGGGTCAGGTCGGCGTCGGTCAGCTCCTGCGTCCAGCCGGTTATGGCGTCGATGGGCAGGCCGCTGATACGCAGCCGCAGGTGTGGCTCCGGGTCGGCGTGGCGCAGGAACCACCACCCGGCCGCTGGCGGGAGTTGCACGACAAGCCGAGGCAGGTGGGCGGTAAGGATGGTGGTCTGTTCCTCCGGCCGGGCGTAGATCTTCAGGTAGTGGTGGTCGCGGCCAGGCAGGCTGCCGTGGGTACGGACATCGACCAGGGGGCTGGTGAGGCGGGGCGCTGGTGGTCTCGCGGTGGTGGCGGTCAACGGGATGACGATCTCGTGCGGATGCCCGCCGATCCAACCGTCGCCTTCGGGGATGAGACGCAGCAGTGCGGTGGGGTTGCGGGTCAGGTGGTCGCGTAGCAGCGCCCGGTGAGCGGGCTTGTCCAGGTCGAGGCCGAGGGTCTGGTCGCCGATACCAAGCGAGACGGCGGTAGGGCAGCCTGTGGCCTTGAGCCAGGCGGTCAGCGCTCTGTCCCAGTGCTGCCAGCCGGCATGCCGGTCGGGCAGTTCGGCGGCGCTCAGGTGCCACCGCGCGGGGCTCAAGAGGGTCCGGCCGTACCGCAGCGCGGGCAGGAACGGCAAGCCCTTGGCCGCTGGCCCCCACTCCACCGGTGAGCACGGGGTAGCGAGGGCCATGGGCGCTTCGGCCAGGAAACGGGCCAGAGGGTGGGCGTGCCGTACCGGCTCGACCGCGTTGACTGCGACCGGCTGCAGCGCCCGCTGGCGGGAGATCGACACCAGGTGCAGGCGGTGCGCGTCGGCGGTTACCGCGATGTCGTCCAAGCCGACCGCGACCTGCGACGGGGCGTGGTACTCGCCGACAGGGATCAGATGCGGCAGCACCTGGGGGGCGCGGTTGACGTCCAGGCTGATGGTGTAGCGGGTGACCGCAGACAGCTGGGCCAGCAACGCTCCGGCGCTGGCTGGTGGGCTGTCGACGGCGCAGGAGGCCATCCGGTGCCGGTCGGTCTCGCTGAACATGTCCAGGAACCGGCCCGCGGTGGAGAAGGCTTGCGCTGAAGCACGTACGACCGACAGCAGGAAGTCGCCGCCGGCGATGGCTTGGAGGGAGTCGGCGTGTACGCGCACGGTGAGCTCGGCGGTCGGCGGGATCTCGGCCGGCGCCGGGCCGGTCAGCCTGTCCAGGAGGGCGTCGTCGAGGTCGACCTCGTGTTCACGGCGCAGGGCGGCACGTTGCGCCAAGGCGAGCAGCCTCCGGTCCCTGTCGATCAACGCGGCCGAATCATTGGCCGGCTCGCCGGTGAAGCCGTCCGGGTAGCCGAGGCCCACCTGAACATCGATCGCATCCAGGAGCGGGACGAGGGCGTGCAGGCCGTACCGGTTCAAGAAACGCGTATGCCAGTCCCGCCACCGCAGCGATGTCGGCCGGGCGAGGCGGGTCAGCGCGGCAGCGGCGCGGCACGCCTCGGCCGTCACCGTCGTCGGCACCACGAGGTCGCAGTCCAGCCGCAGATCGACCCCGACCGCCTGCCCGGGCTGGATCACGGCGGCGGCTCTGCCGAGGTCCCGGCGGCGGGCGGCAGCTGCGGCCTCGTCCGGTGCGCGGTCGTGTCGGGCCTTGAGATCGCGAACGCGACGCAGCGGATCAAGGAGCTCGCCCACCTCGCCGCCTTCGGCTGCGGCGGTCTCCAGCTGATCCACGAGGTGCGTCAGGGGGTCAGTCTCGGTCGACGGCGGGCGCAGGCTGGTCAACAGCAAGCGCTGTGTCACCATCTGGCCGATCAGCCGCTGCGCGCCTTCTTGCGGCGCCCCACATTCGGCCGTCAGCTTGCCGGTGAGGTCGGCCCACCGGATCGGCTCAGCCGCCAGCGCGAGAGCCGTGCGGATCATGTCGGTGGCCTTGATGCGCAGATGCGTGGGCGCGCCGTAGGGGTCGCTCGTCGCGGCGCAGTACTCCAGCACCAGCTTCTCACCGTGCTCGACCAGCAGGTTGTTGGCGCGCACCATCACATGCGGGCGCAGCCGCACGTCGGATTCCAGGCCATCCAGGACGGCGGCCAGCCAGGTTGCCTGGAGGCGAGCGACAGGGCGGTGAGCGGTGCCCCAGCGGATGCGTCCGCTGCGGCTCGCGGTGGCGGGAGCAACACCGGCGAACAACCCGTACGGTGTGGCACGGGTAGTGGCGCGCAGCAGGTAGCGCATGACTGCGAGCACCACCCGGCGGACGTCGGCTTGCGACAGGCCGCCGCTGATTGCGGCGGTGACCCGCTCGGCGAGGTCCGGTGACGCGTGGGCCAGGGCTGCCGCGAACCCTGGAATCGCCAACGTCTCGGCAAGCCACAGCCGCCAACTGGCTGCCGTGTCGCTGCCGGTCAGGTCAGGCCACGCGCCGAGCTGGCCCGCGCGAAGCAGGGCCGCCCGGAGCAGCAACGCGTCGTTCACGCTGCGGTACACACCAGCCTCCCCATGGGCGTGATCATCTGTCTGCGGGTGAGGGGTGCCCGACCTTCGAGAGCAGGTCTCCTTGGGCCGGGCACTCCTGACCCGATGTCGATGGCTCGCCTTACGGCCTGCCCACCTGGTTTGGGCTGGCCATCAGAGCGAGCCACCAGCGGATGCGGCTGTTCAGCAGCTGGTGCAGGCCGACGCGCAGGTGCTGCCGCAGTTGTCCTCGGTCATCTTGATGATGTGCTCGACGGTGCCACCGGCCTCGATGAACTCGATGTCGAGATCGAAGTCGTCGAGGGTGCCGCCCTCGATGTCGGGCTGGATCGTGGCGAGCTGTGCCATGACAACCTCCCTGGTTGGAGTGATAGGGGTCCCCGACACTCCCCCGGCGTGGGCCGCTGAGGTGAGTGCCGAAGTCTTCTAGGACCAGGCGACGGCGAGGACGCCGTGTCGCTTGGTGGTGTGCCACCCGGTCAGGTCGCTGGTGTCGGCGGTGTTCGGGTGGTAGGTGATGTGGGCGGCGCCGCGCCGGTAGTAGCGGCCCGCCCAGGTGCGGATCATGGCGAGCACCTCGCCGCCGACCTGCTCGGCTTCCGGCCCGTGGGCGATGACACCGGTCTCGTAGCCGCTGACCGTTTGCGGATTCTCCCGCTTGATGCGATAGGCGAAGCTGCCGCCGCGCACGAGCGTCGGGGTGCCGTTGCGTACCGTGCGGTTGACCACGCCCTGATCGACCGCGGCCTGCGCGGCGTGCAGCATCGGCAGCTCCGACCCGCTGGTCAACAGGTACAGCTCCAGCTCGTCCGGCATGTCGAACGGCGTGCCCGACCAGCTCTCCACCGGTTTGCTGTTGAGCGCCTTGCGCAGCGCCGGCACGTCGAACGTGAGAGCGCTGTTCTGATCAAGGCGCAGCCCGACGTCGGGCGTGACCGGGATCAGCTGCTCGCTGGCGGCGCCGTCGCCCTGCATCGGCACGAACGAGCCGAGCCGGTAGCTGCTGGCCGTCAGCACGGACATGCCGGGGGTACGGTCGAAGGCGACCATGCGGGTGATCCCGGAGAAGCGCAGCGGCACAACGATCCGGCCGTCCGGGGTGAGCTGGTCGAGCCAGGCGGGCGGGATGTCCCACGCCCCGACCGTGACGATGATCCGGTCATACGGCGCGTGCTGTGCCACGCCGTGCTCGGCGTCGGCGAGCACGACGTTGACCTGCTCGTACCCGGCCCGGCGCAGACCCGCTCGGGCACGGTCCACGACGTCGGCATCGATGTCCACGGTCGTCACCGAACCGGTCCGCCCGACGACCTCCGCGATCAGGGCGGCGTTGTAGCCACCCGAGCCGATCTCCAGCACGTTCATGCCCGGCCGCACCTCGGCCAGTTCTAGCTGGATGGCCTGAATGTGCGAGGCCGAGACCACGCTGGTCTGACGCCCCTGAGCGTCAATCTTGGGCACCAGGGTGCTGTTGGTCTGATACACCTTCTCCAGCGGTTCGCCGGGTGCGAACTCGTGCCGGGGCACCGCGTTCATCGCCGCGGCGACGCTGTCGGTGGTGATCAGACCTTCGTCGCGCAGCGCGCCCACCATGGCCTGGCGCAAGGTGGTGGCGTCGTCGACCTGCAATGTCATGGGAATCCTTTCGGGTAGCGGGGGCTGGCGGACTTGGCGTCCCGCTTCGCCCTATGGGTTTGGGCGGCTGGGTTGTTGCAACCTGGCCCAGCGAGGCTGGCCCGAGGCCAGAGTCAGCTGCTCGCGGGCCAGGAGATCGTCACCACGCCGTGGGTCTTGTTCATGACCGTGGCGTCGGCGCGAATCTGGGAGCGGTCGCCGCCGGCGGGCCAGTAGGCGAACGTCGGAGGCGTGTGCCGCCCGGCTTGGTCCCACGCCTGGATCTGTTCGATCAACGTGGCGGCGGCCACCTGCCCGTCGCGTCCGTAGGCGCGGGCACCGAACTCCGCCCCGGCGCCCTGCAGCGCATCCCGCAACACGAGGCAGGCGAGCCCGGCGCCGCGTACGACCGCGAACGGCAACCAGCGCTTCCGGGCAGCCAGTGCGCTGCCCTCGTCGGCGGCGAGGCGGCAGAACCCGTCCAGGTACCACGCGAGCCACAGGTGCAGGTCGGCGAAGGAGATCCCGTGGCTGACCGTGACGCCAGACCAAAATTCGGCCGCGTCGGCGTTCAGCACGCCATCGAGCTGAATCAGATCCGGGGGTGCGCCGGAGTCGAACGAGAGCTTGACCTTGCCGCCGGTGGTATCGGCTAGCTCGAGCACCTGGTTGGCGTGGCTGCCGGCGCCCTGCATCGGCACGAACCCGGCCACTTCGGCCGATGTGCTGGCCAGGTGGTCGCCGTCGCGCCGGAACCCGATGGTGCGGGTGACCCCGTTCATGATCAGCGGGAGGACGAGCACGCCGTCCGGGGCCAGCTGGTCGAGCCAGGCCGGGGCGATGTCCCACGCACCGACCGTCACGATGATCGCGTCGAATGGCCCCTCGTCCGGCACGCCGTGCTCGGCGTCGGCGACCAGGACACGGACTCGGCTGCTGTAGCCAGTGGCGTCCAGCGCGGTCGCGGCTCGGTCAATGATCTCGGGGTCGATATCAATGCTGACCACGCGGCCCTTCGGACCGACGGCCTCTGCGAGGTAGGCCGCGTTCAGTCCGCCCGAACCGACCTCCAGCACTGTCATGCCAGGCCGCAGCTCGGCCAGTTCCAGCATCCGCGCCTGGATGTACGCCGCGGACACCGACGAGATCGGCACGCCGTGCTGATCGCGCTTGGTCACCACCGAGCTGTCGTAGCCATAGGCGACCTCAAGCGGCGTACCGGCCGGCATGAACCGCTCCCGCGGCACCACGCGGACCGCCGCCTCCACGAGAGCCCTCGTGACCATCCCCTCATCGCGCAGCGTGTCCACCAGCGCGGCGCGCAGCTGGGCGGCGCGGTCGGCGCTGGTGCGTGGCTCAGCCACCTGCGTCACTCGTACTTCCTTCTCATTGGGTCGGACAGGCATTCCCTGCATTCGCGGCGCGCCTGGTGCGGCGAATGCAGGGAGACAGGGTGCCGGCGGGAGCGCTGCGCCGGTTCCTGCGATGTCACAGACGCCTAACGACAGGAGTGGTTCGTCGTACAAATTGCCGCCGAGCCGCTGCAGTACCGCGAGTTGTTCTGGGGGGAGGGGGCGTGCGGTCACGGCGGACCTCCTATCTGTCAGGGCGAGGCGGGCGGTCAGGCGTCCTGGTGCTGGTGGCCGTTCGTGGCGCACTCGCGCCAGATACGGGACAGGTGCCGGGTCATGTGGGCGGTGGCGGGGTGGCCGGGGTGTTCGCGCCGGTGGGTCGTGATGGTGTCGGCGAGGAGGGTGCGGGCGGCTTGGCAGTGGCCGAGGGCGTGCAGGATGAGGGCGGTGGCTGCTTGGACGGCGAGGGTTTGCTGGGCGTGCGGGCCGTCGGATTTGGTGAGGTGGCCGGTGAGTTCCCGGTAGAGGTGGTAGGCGCGCTGATGGTGTCCGCCGCGCGAGTGGGCAGCGGCGAGGACGTGGAGGGCGTGCAAGGCCCTCCGGTCGGTGGGCCCGTGGAGGTGGACCGTGCTGGCACGGGCGTAGGTGGCCCAGGTTATGGCCTCGGCGGGGTGGCCGAGACGGAGTTGCAGTTCGGCTAGGAGGATGGCGGCTTTCGCGTGCACCGCGTCGGCGGGCGCGGTGGCGGGGTCGACGCCGGTGAGGCTGGCGTGCAGGAGTTGCCGGGCGCGCAGCGGGTCGCTGAGGACCAGGGTGCGGGCGGTGGCGACACGCTGTGCGCGTTCGGCCTCGAACCGGCCGGGATCGGGAACAGGGGTGGCGCGCCAGGTGAGGGTGACGTCGCTGGGGGTGGCACCGACGGTGACGCGGGCGAGGACGCGGTGGGCGTGGACGGCTGCGAGGTGTGGCGGGATCGGAGTGCTGGTCGACGGGATGATCCGAGCGGCGCGCGCCAGGATCGCCCGACCGACGGTGTCGGCGACGGCCACGCTATCCAGGGGCCGGGGCCTGCAACCCTGCTGGCACTGGAAGCCCTGCCCAGAGTCGTGCGACTCGGCGTGAGCCATCGGCTGCTGGCAGAACCTGCAGTGCAGCAGTCCCGGCGGCAGGTACATCTCGCACGAGTCGGCGGCCGGCCGGCATGGCTGGAGCGCGACTGGGGCAGTCGCTTTGGTGACCCATTTCTGAACCAGGCGCGGGTCGAGGTTCATCTGACGGGCGACGGTGGTGACGGCGCCGTATGCCCTGACTCGGCGGGCATCCGTGACGCGCTGCACGACGGCGTCGATCAGGTCTGGCGGGTATCTGCTTGGAAAGGCCATGATTCGCGGAGCCAGTTTCAGGACGGGGGTGGTCAGCTGCCGGTGGATGTCACCGGTGAGGCTGTTAGTGACGGGAGCGATGGGGCTACACATGGAAGCCTTGCCAGCGGTTGTCGACCGGGCGGGCCGGGTTGATCGGCATGGCACTGCTGCCGTGGCGAGCGTTGCGGCGCATCGGCTGCAGGGTCGGGCCGTCCGGCAAGGTGATCGCTGGCCGGGGTGTGTAGCCGTATCGGGCGAGCAGGTGCTCCCCGCCTGAGGGAACAGCGGTCCAGGACGGCAGGTCGATGCGGTCGAGGCGGCTGCGGTGGTGGGCCAGCAGCGCGACGCCACAGCCGCCCCGTTGGGCGTCGGTGCGGACGGCGAGGAACGCCAGGTGGTAGTGCGGTTCGGTGGGCTGTTTCTCGGCAAGGAACGTGTCCAGCAGGTCGAAGCGGTCGGCGTGTGGTCCGGCGGCGTCGGTGAGCCGGATCCGGTAGTTGGCCGGTGGTGGGATGGGTCGGTAACGGTGAAAACCCACGGTGGCGGCGGTGAGGTCATGGGTGAGGTGGATGTCGCCGAAGAACATCGCATGTTCTACCCAGATCGCGACGACGTCGGCCAGCACCTGGCACCTCTGCCCTGGGTCGGGCACCAGCCACGCGGCGAGCGGTGTGGGGTGCAGGGCGTCGGCGATCAGCAGGGCGACCAGATCCTTGTCTGCCCAACGGGCGGCGCGAATGTGCACCAGGCTCTCCATCGGATTAGATGTCCTTGTGGTCTCGCTTCACCGGTACGTTGCGGTGGCGAGGTCACCGACGGCGGCGTCGAGGGCGGCGGTGATGTCCCGCACCGACCGGTGGTGCTGGCCGGCGATGGCCTTCAGGTACGCCGTCACGGTCGTACTGTCGTCGTTGAGGTAGAGGTGGCCGGTGAGGCCGAGGGTGGCGACGAGTCCGGCGAGTGCGGCGGTGTGGTTGTCGGGCTGCTCACGGCCTTGAGTGACGTACCGCAGGCGTGCGCGGGCGACGACCGCCCACTTGTTGTCGGTGGCGAGGTAGGTGTCGGTGCGGGCAAGGCCGCCGAGGCGCCGGCGAGTGACCTGCCGGAGGATCCCGGCGGCGACGAGTCCGGCGCGGGTGCGCTCGTATAGGTCGTCGGCGAAGCCGCGCAGGAACGCCTTCACCGGTGGTGCTGTACGCCCATAGCGGATGAAGCCGATGGCACTGTCCGCGATCAGGTCTCCGAGCGGTTGATCGGTGTGCAGGCGCAGCCACCGGTCTCCGGACAAACGGTCGTCGTTCGGGTCGAGGACGATCCGCCCGGCGAGAAACAGGTCGATCAGGACCGCGCCGGCCAGCCCCAACGCCAAGGCCCGGCGGTGGATATGCGGGTGGCCGGCGTCGTCGTCGTGACCGAGCAGGAACAACTCATCGCGCAGCGGCAGCCGAGCAAAACTCATCGGCCCGCCCCTTCCGTGGTCTGGACGCAGCCTGCCGCAGGCTGGAGCGCAACCTGGGCGAACGCCGATTTGCCGCTGCCGGTAGGTCCCGCGGATCCGATGAACATCAGTACCCAGCTGCCAGTGGGCAGGGATGGTCCCCTGCGGGTAGCGAGCCGAGGAGGTTCACTCATGAGCTGCTGCTCCTTTCATCCCGACCCCGGCGAGGAATCCGGTGAGGAAGGGGCTGGCTGGCCCGTGTCCCCTCTCGATCTGGTCCTCGAGATCAGGGCGCCACCGAGCAACAGGGACGAGCGCTGCGTTGCTCGCCGACTTCGCTGCTGGCGCGTCGGCAGGGACCATGTCGAAGTCGCCGAACAGCGCCTCGACCTCTGCGGGGGCGCGCAGTTGAAGTGGGGTAGGCGTGCGTTGGTACAGCCTCTGCACCTCATCGGTCTGGCTTGTGGCCGTGCCGGAGGTCGCGTGGGAGATGACGAGGGCGCTGCCAGGGGGCATCGCGGCGCGGAATGGTTCCACGATGGCGTTGACGTCGCCGGGGATGAAGTGCAGGACCGAGACGAAGAGGACGGCGACGGGACGGCTGAGGTCGATCAGCCGCTGCGTGGTGGGGTTCTGGAGGATGAAATCCGGAAAGCAGATGTCGGCCTGGATGACGTCGACCCGCGGGTCGTTATCCAGCAGGTCCCTGGCGTGCGCCACGGCTACCGGCTCGACATCGACGTAGAGAACCCGTGCATCGATGTCGATGTGGTGGGCGATGTCGTGGACGTTGCCCACGGTCGGTATCCCCGAGCCGAGGTCGAGGAACTGGTGTATGCCCTGCTGGAGTGCGTAGCGGATGGCGCGGCGCAGGAACGCGCGGTTGGCGCGGGCCGCGTCGGCGACATGGGGTGCGACGGCGAGTACGGCATCGGCGGCGTGACGGTCCGCGGCGAAGTTGTGGCTGCCACCGAGGAAATAGTCGTACATCCGTGCGGCATTCGGACGAGTCAGGTCGACCTCGGCGGGTGCCCAGCTCATCGCCTCAGTTCCCATGGTCTTTCCCCGGTTGCTCGCTCGGGGCCTCGGCGATGCGGCGCAGCCGCTGGTGCACTCCGTCGTAGGGGCTCACGCCTGCCAAGATCGCCTTATTGAGGGCGGCGTGCATGGTGTAGAGCGGGTCGCAGACGTTTCCGGGTGCGGCTCGGCCGGCCTGCGAGACGACCTGGTAGGCGTCGAGCAGCTCCAGGCCGGTCAGTTGTGCGGTCCAGGTGACCAGGTCGTGCTGGCTGATCCGGTACGCGTCTTCTAGGGGCCGGGCGGCACCGACCGAGATGATCCGGTGGTCGGTCTCGATGCGCGGCCACGGTGTAGCCACGCCCTTGATCAGGTCGACGGCGACGGTGACGTTCATGGCTGTCTCCACCGCGACGCCGCACGCTTCGCCCTGGCCCTGGCGGGCGTGGCCGTCGCCGATGGCGAACAGCGCGCCGGGGGCGTTGACGCCGAGGTACACGGTGGTGCCGGGGCGGATCTCCGGGGTGTCGAGGTTCCCGCCGTGCGCATCAGGTACGACAGTGGAGCGGGCTTCCCCGCCGGCCGGGGCCAGTCCCACGGTGCCGAGCATCGGCTCCAGGGGCATGACGATCGCATGGCCGGAGCGGCGGGCGTGGAAGGTCACGGTGCCTGCCGCGGTGTCGATGGTGTAGCGCCACACCCGCTCCTCGAGCGGTGGGTGCAGCATCGGCGTGGTGTGGGTGGCGGTCAGTGCCCCGAAGTGCGGGAAGGTTGCTGACATGCCCCAGTCGCGGGCCGGGGTGATGGCAGCGAAGTGCAGCGCGAGGGTGTCGCCAGGTTCTGCGCCGAGCACGTGGAAGGGGCCGGTGACGGGATTGAATGCTTGGCACACCTTCGACGGCAGGTCGTCCACGGTGCGCAGGGCCCCGCCGAAGCAGTCCTCAGTGCTGGTGACAAGCAGGCTGCCCGGCTTGATCTCGGCGACCGCCGGGTGGGCGCCGAAGGTGTAATGCAGCTCGTCTTCGGTTGGCTGGTAGGTAACCGTGCTGGTCATGCCGCCTCCCGTCCGCTGGCAAGTCCGGACAGCTCGGGGCGGCGGCCGGCGGCGTACAGACCTGCCAGGGCCAGGAGGCCGAGGGTGAGCCAGACGAAGCCGAGGCGTTGGGCGGCCACGTTGGCGTTGACCACGACGTAGGCGAGGATGGCGAATCCGATTCCCGGAAGGATCAGGTGTGCGATCAGGTTGCGGCTGCGTCGGCGGACCAGGTAGTGCCAGACGACGGCGAGGTGCAGCACGAGGAACGCGGTCATCGCGCCGAAGTTGATCAGGCTGGACAGCAGCGCGATGCCATCGGCGCGCCAGTTCATGTAGAGGCCGATCGTCAGCGACACCAGCGCAGTGAGGGTTATGGCGTGGGTGGGCACGCTGTGGCGCACCGACACCTTGGCCAGGAACTTCGGCAGCTGCCGGTCGCGGGCCATGGCGTACAGCAGCCGCGAGGTGGCCACCTGCGCGACGAGGGAGTTCGCCACGCCCCAGGCGACGGCCGTGGCGACCGCGCACAGGGTGGCCAGCCAGGGACCACCGGCGAGCCGGGCGGCGTCGTAGAACGCGGTGCCTTCCGGATCGCCATTGACGAGGAGGCCATCCGGGTTGGGCAGCAGCAGCGCGGCCATCCAGGTCTGGGCGATGAACAGCAATCCGGCCACACCCAACGCCGCGGCCATGGCCCGGCCGATCTGCCCCGCGCCGCCCTTGTTCTCCTCGGCCAGCATCGAGATGCCGTCGAAGCCGAGGAAGCTGAGCACGGCGATCGACACCGCGCCGAACACCAGCGCCCAGGTGAACGTGTCGGGGTTGTAGAGCGGCGTCCAGGAGAAGCCCGGTCCCTTGCCTTGCGCGAGGGCGCTGCCGGCGGCGGCAAGGAAGATCACCAGGACGATGACCTCGCCGACGAGCATCACTCGGGTGATCAGGGCGGTCATCCGGATTCCCCGGTAGTTGACCAGGGTGTTCACCAGCACGAAGCCGACCAGCCAGACCCACACTGGAACCGCCGGCACGGTGGAGTGCATCGCCACCGCCGCGATCAGGTACAGCAGGCTCGGCACCAGCACGTAGTCCAGCAGGATCGCCCAGCCAGCGAGGAACCCGACCGGTGCGCCGATCCCTCGCCCGGCGTAGTTGTACACACTCCCGGCAAGGGGAAACGCCTTGACCATCTGGGCGTATGAGGCGGCAGTGAACACCAGCGCCGCCATGCCGATGACGTACGCCAGCGCGACCATCCCGCCGGCGCCGGAGTAGACGGATCCGAAGATGTCCATAGGCGCGATCGGCACCATGAACACCAGCCCGTAGAAGAGCAGGTCCGCGAAGCCGAGTGAGCGGCGCAGCTCCGGTCGATATCCGAACCGCGAGGAGTCGGGCGACGCCTGCGCCAAGCCGATCTCCGGCGGAGGCGCTATCTGCCTAGTGTGCATGCTGTTCCATTCCTTCCTGTCGGTCAGCGACGCCAGCTCACTTCCGCCAGTGCTCGAGCTGGCCAAACGGCGGCAGCGGCTTTGAAGGCAGACGCATCGCCGGGAGCTGCTGAATCGGTTGCTAGAGGGGCCAGATCATGGACAGGTCCTGGGCACAGCCGCCGAGAAGTACGGGCGACCGACAAGCGGCGGATGATGGGCCGAGTTCCTCGGGCGCAGCGTCCGCCACCAAACCCGGTGCCGGCGCCGCCGGCTCCAGAACGAATTGTTCGATGTCCTCGGCATCCACGCCCGGTCAGCTGGCAACCGCAGGGCCCCCGCTAGACCCGCTGACCGAGCACCCCGAACGGGCTGCAGCGACGTGCCGCAACTGCGCCAGCGCGGCAGACCCTCGAGGGTGAAGACCCCCGCGACAGGCGATCCGGGCTGCGCCAGCCACTCACCACCGCGGCCGGAAGCGGTACAGCGAGCGCGGTGACGCACGCTGTCGCTTCGCACGTCGACGACCACGAGGACACCTCCACCATCGCTGCTCGCAAACGCGAGGGCTGCCACAGCAGTGGAGGTAGCGCGAAGCCGCAGCGCCCATCCATCGCCGTGGTTGTCTGTGCGACCAGCCTGCGGGTTCGGCCTGTCCCATGACGATGCGTGGACGTTCTAGTGTTGTCCTAGTTTCAGCTCGTCTGCGCCGGCCGTCGTCTACTACGCTGCCGACTGCGACAATGACGCTGAGTGCATAGCCTGGGGGATATCCCGTGGAGACGGTACGGCGGTGGACCGGCCGCGAGGCGAGAGCACTACGCCTGGCCCTGCGCATGAGCGTGCGCGGCTTCGCCGAGCACTTGGGCGTCAATCCGGCGGCCGTCTCCAACTGGGAGAAGCGCGGTGCCGCGACCCGCATGCGCTATGAGACCCAGCAAATGCTCGATGTCGATCTGGCGCGGTCGCCGATCGAGGTCAAGCAGCGGTTCGCCCAGACCCTTAAAGCGTCAGCGGCCGCAAGTTCGAGCGGCTCGCCCCCGCCTGCCGACGGCCCAGGGCCCGCAATACAAGATCTCGGCGGCCGTTCCAGGGAACGGACGGCTGCCATCCTCGCGGCGCTCAATGGCCAGCAGCCCGACGACCTCGTGTACACGCCTTCGGCCGACGTCCAGCGGCAGGTTGCGGACTTCCTCGCCTCGACGGCGCGCGTCTACCTGGTCGCTGGCCCCCCGGGCTGCGGCAAGACCAGCTTCACGCGCCATCTGGCGTCTCAGGCCACTGGGGTGGATGTTCAGCTGCTGACCGCGGACTCGTGGACCGAGGACATCGACCTGGCTCGGGAGATCCTCCGCTACGGCTCCCTGCCGGCTGGCGAGGATCCGCTGCTGACCCTAGAGGATGAGAGCCGGAGCCTGTCCAGGCCGCTGCTCGTCGTCATCGACAGTCCGCAGTCCCGCGCCGTGGTGGACAAGGTCTGCCGCCAGCTCGACGGCACGCTGCGGCAGGTGCTCTCAGGCAACCTGAGGTTCCTCCTCGTTCTACGCACACCGCCGGACGTCGAGCTCGCGCCCTACCCCGTCCTAGCCGCAGCGGTCATGCCCGGCCAGGATCATGGTGCCGGCCCGTCGCTGCGGCTGGACCGCTGGGACGCCGGCACGGCCCGCGACGTGTGGAACGCGCAGCGGGATGCAAGCGAGCCCCCGTTCGACGCCCTGCCCGCGAAGATTCGTAACTTGGCTCGCCTGCCGCTGTACATGAGCCTCATCCGGGCCGCGAAGTCGACCGAGCCGCTCGGGCAAGTCAACGCCTACCGGCTCGTGGAATTCTGCGTCGCCTCGATCTTGAAGGCGGCGGGCCTGGACGTCGAACGTGCGACGGCGGATCTGACGGCACTCGCGCGACGGCAGCTCGCCTCCGCATGGCCGCACCACCTCCTTCCCGCAATCCAAGGCGACCCGCCAGGGAACGTTGGTGACCTCACCGTGTCCTCGGTCGCGAGGCTCGTGCGGTCCGGCCCGTTCGGCGGCTTGATGTTCCATCACGACGTCATTCGTGAGTACCTCTTCGCACGGTGGCTCGCCCAGCTCATCGATTCCCATGGACGCTCGACCGTCACCATCGAGCTGCTCAACGACCTGGCCGCTCGCACGAGCACGTCGGCCGACCTGCGAGGCGTCCTGGAATTCCTCTTGCAGGGCTTGGATGCGACCTCACCGGAGCTGCTGGCCGCCGTCGCGCAGTCACCGTCGGTCAGCATCACCGAAACGCTGCCATTGATGCTCGACCTCACCAGCGATACCCCCGCCTTCGCCACGGCCGAGGTGCTGCGCGTGTGCGCCTCCCGGTGCCTGCACGACAACGGCCTTCCCCTCGCCAAAGCTCTCCTGCACACCAGCGCAGCCGCCTCGGCGCTCGGTGCGGAGTACCCCCGGTGGATGCTGCGGGTGCTGCGCCGCTTCGGCCCGGCAGTATGGTCCGACATCGTGGCGTGCGTGGAGACGCGGCTGCCCATCGCGGCCATCCACGACTTCGTCCGTCTCGCGCAACTCGACACAGTTGAAGACGCGGTGTTCATCGCCCGACACTTCTACGTCTTCCTCGCCACCGACGACGGCGGTTCCCAAGAACTGAAGGCACTGCTGGCCCACCCAGACTGGCGAGCCCGGGCCGCCCTCGCCGAGGGGATCCGAGCGGGCCGCGCCATCCCACACCACACGATGGCCTCGATCATGGAATCGTTGGCCGCGGACCGCGACTACAAGGTCCGCGCAGCCGTCGCCGAAGCCGTCGGCCGCTCGACCGCACCCGGCGTGGAACACCTACTCGCCGCTCTCCTCGACGACCGGAACTGGCACGTCCGCGAGCGCCTCCTTCAAGGGCTTGCCGCCCGAGTCGGACACGACGACTCGGCCGCCGACCTGGTCATCAGGGCCCAGGGAGCATGGCGAAACGGCCCCCGCAATGTCCGAGTCGCCGCGCAGCGGCTCCTACTCAAATCCGGCAGGCAACCGATCCAAGACGAGGATTCATCTCGCAGCGCCCTGTTCGGCCTTTTACGAGAGATCCGCACCGGCACCCTACGGCTACCCATGAACGTCCAATCCGCTCTGGTCAACCAGGGCGTCGCCTCGGCCGACTGGCTCGTTCGCACCGAAGCCAACCTGCTCGCCCCCTACGCCACGGCCACGAGCACAGCACCAGGCATCAGCAAGGAAGCCTTCCGCCGTCTCCGAGACAGGCGCGCACTTCAAGTCGCGCTCGATGTCCGCGACGTCGACTACGCCATCACCGTCGCACAGGCCGCCGCTACCGCTGGTGTGCAGTTCATCGAGATCGGCGACCCGCTCATCAAGAGCGTCGGAATTCAAGCCATCAGCGCCATCAAGCAGCGAACCCCTGGTGCGTGGATCGTCGCCGAGATGATGTCCGCAGACTGGGGACGCGATCAGGTGGTCCTCGCGACCGAGGCCGGAGCTGATGTCGTGCTGCTCATCGGACCCGCCAGCACTGCTAGCGTGTCCGCAGCCGTCGAAGCGAGCAAACGCCTCGCCGTCCCCATCGTCATCGACGTGCCCGAAGGCCGGCTGATCCAACGCTGGGTCCAGGACATGGAACGCGCGGGAGTCGACGGCTTCGCCATCACCACAAACATCGACCTGGGCGTAGCCGGTTTCCACCCTCTCGACCAGGCACAACTCATCAGGTCATGGACCAAGCTGCCGGTCGCGGTCTCCGGCGGCTTCGAACCCACGGACGTCGAGGCCAGCAGACGACACTCATGGGACATCCTCGTCGTCGGTCGCGGAGTCACCGACTCCCTGGATCCCGCCGTTGCCGCGCGGGACCTCGCAGCATCGATCGAACTCACCGAAGGAAACCGCTCATGATCATCACCCCACTCACGGTCGACCGCATCCCCGACCTCGAGAAACTGCTGGCACTGGGAGAGCCGTACATCAGGCTTCGGGGTTCATCGGACTACTGGCTGTACGCCACGCTGTTCGCCAATACCTGCCCACTCGCCATCATCGATGGAGAGGTCGTCGGCAGCGTGATCGCCTTCCGAAGCCAGGTCGACCCGTCAGAGATCTACCTGCAGGACGTGATGACGCACCCGAGTCACCGTCGGACAGGAATCACGCGGGCGCTCGTAGAAGAAGTTGACCGCCAAGGCGGTCTCTGGGGATGCCGGCGCCTCTTCCTCACATCAGAACCGGACAACCACGCCGCGCACGGAGCGTGGCTCGCCATGGGCTTCAGCAACGTTCCCGGAGACACGACCGAGCAAGGCGTATCAGTGATCTATGACTACAAGGGGCCGGGGAAGCACCGCGCCGTCTATGAGCGATCGATCGGTGCCTAGCATCAAGTGGCCCGCGCAGGAGATCACCGCCGAGACGTGCACGGCGAGGTAGACCTCGACACGGTGTGATGCCAGTCGGCGAGAGGGTCGTACCGGCGAGATCTTCGGCTCACGCGTAGCCGTGCAAGGCAGGTAAAGGCGTGGTCGCTGCGGCGAGACGCCGTCCTCCAGCGCGCCGCATGTCGCGCTGTTCACCTCAACGCGGACAGGGGTCCCCTGCCCGCCGAGCTCGGGCTGGCGGTCGCACAGCGGCTACGCCCGCCCCGGTTAGGCGGGCGTAGCTGAAGCGGCTGTGGTGGGGACAGCGGGCTGGTTGGTGCAGGCGTAGGAGGCGGGCGCACCATGTCCGGGCGCCGAACCTTCCTCGTGTCCGACCCGTGCCGATAGCCCCTGAGCGATAGCAGCCGTTGAATGAGACGGGAGGCGCCCAGAACATGGCAGGGCAACGACTACCCGAGATGCCTTGCATCAGGCGCACTTCCCCGTTGCCGACCCTGGTGATCGTCCGCGGCAACTCGGGCAGCGGCAAGACGACCGCGGCCCGTGAGGTCCGTCGCCGCTACGGCCGCGGGTGCGCTCTGATTGAGCAGGACTACCTGCGCCGGGTCATGCTGCGCGAGCACGACAGCAGCCGTACCAATCCGGTCGCTCCCACGTTCATCACCGCCACCGCCAAGACAGCGCTCGATCTGGGCTACCACGTGGTCCTGGAGGGCATCCTGCACACCGGCCGCTACGGGGCCGTCCTGCGGCAACTCATCGCCGAGCACACCGGCCCGACGCACGTCTACTACCTCGACGTGTGCTTCGAGGAGACCATCCGCCGCCACCTGACACGCGCCGAACCGATCAACGTCACACCCGAGCAGATGCGCGAGTGGTACAGCGCTCGGGACTTGCTCAACGTGCCTGGCGAGCGCATCATCCCCGAGACCTCCACGTTCGAGCAGACCGTTACCACCATCCTTACGACCAGTGGCCTGGCAGGCAGCCCACCCTTGACGCCATGCCCGAACCGGTGCCCCCACTGCGCTGCGAAGGGAGTGTCAAGTTAACGGCTGATCTTGGTTGTTGAGGTAGTCAGTGGTTGGCCGGGGTGAGCCGGCCTTCGAAGGCGATCTGGAATGCGTTCAAGGGTGCCTTCCAGCGCATGGTCCAGCGCCGGCGGCCGGCGCCGGTGGGGTCGAGGCTCATCAACGCCATGTACACGCACTTGAGTGCCGCTTGCTCGTTCCCCTCTGTGTCAGCCTTGGTGAAGGCAGGTTAACCTGCTGAAACGTTGACCCGT
>NZ_JBEYER010000103.1:0-24072 GCF_040634005.1 Micromonospora sp. NPDC007271 | reverse complement strand
CTCCAGTCAAGCCCGCGCTGCCGTACAGCCCAGACTTCGGACTCAATCATCTAGGCTGCCCGGACGTGACCGACGACGCCGCTGCCGCTCCGACCTGCCTGGCCCGGCCCCTCCCGGGCCCCGGCGACGACCGTCCCGGCGCCTGCGCCGCCGCCCGCGGCGGCGACGGGCGGCCGCTGCACGCCGCCGCGCTGAAGTTCTTCTGGGGGCCGATGGACTGCGGCAAGTCCACGATGGCGCTGCAGATGAACTACAACCACGCCCGGCAGGGCCGGCGCGGCCTGGTCACCACCCGCATCGACCGCTCGCTCGGCCCGCGGGTCACCACCCGCATCGGCCTGGCCCACGCCGCCATCGAGGTCACCGACGACCTCGACCTGCGCGACCTGGTCCGCGACGCGCTCGTCAACGGGGTACGCGTCGACTACCTGATCTGCGACGAGGCGTCCTTCTACAACCTCGACCACGTCGAGCAGATGGCCGAACTGGTCGACGACTACGACGTCGACGTGTACGCGTTCGGGCTGGCCACCGACTTCCGCTCCTGCCTGTTCCCGGCCGCGCGGCGGCTGTTCGAACTCGCCGACGAGGTGGCCCGCATCCAGGTCGAGGTGCTCTGCTGGTGTGGCCGGGAAGGGCGGCTCAACGCGCGGGTCGTCGAGGGGCGGGTGGTCCGCGAGGGCGAGCAGGTCGTGATCGGCGACACCGTGGACACCGCCGAGGTGCGTTACCAGGTGCTCTGCCGCCGGCACTACCGCTCCGGCGACCTCGGCCCACGCGGCTGACCACTCAGAACGGGTCCCCGCAGACCCGCCACTTCCCGTCCTCCTGCACGATCGGCAGCGTCCGGTCCTCACTGGCCCCGCCGTCGCGGGTCAGCCGCACCTTCACGGTGGCGCGCGGGACGCCGCGCTCGGTGGCCACCGACACGTCGGTGATCTCGTAGCCGCTGACCTGCGGCGGGGTACGCACCCAGCTGCCGAAGCCGACCGCGCTCCACTTGCTGCGCGCCTGCCGGCACAGCCGCTCGTACGCGTGGTCGGTGTCCCCGGCGGCGACCTCGTGCAGGAACCTGTCCGCGGTCTCCCGCACCGGGCCGTCGGCCCGCCACATCACCTGCACGTTCCACAACGCCAGGCCGGCCACCCCGATCAGGCACACGCCCAGCCCGAGGCCGCCGAACAGCAGGCCGGCCCGGCCCGGCCGGACCCGCCGGGCCGGCCTGCGCCACGCCTGCTCCTTGCCCATCACCCACAGACGTTAGAGAGCGGCCCGGGCGGCGCGCAGGAAGTTGCACCCCTGTCGCCGGTGCGATCGGATCGACTACCGTCGGCGCACACCCTCGGAAGGAGAGCCGGGATGACTCGTTACGTGCAGCCGGTGCCCACTCCCGACGACCCGTACAGCGGAGACCCGCTGCTGCGCTCCTGGCTGGACCGGCACCTCGGCCCGGCCGGACACGCCGCCGCGAAGGGACGGCTGGCCGACCTGGCCGCCGACGTCACCGGGCCGCTGCGGGCCGCGCACGCCGACGCCGAGGCCCACCCGCCCACCCTGGTCCGCTACGACCCGTGGGGCGCCCGCGTCGACCGCATTGACACCTCCGCCGGCTGGCAGACCCAGCGGGCCGCCGCTGCCCGGCACGCCGTGGTGGCGTTGCCGTATTTGGAGGCCGCGCGCACCACCTGGGGGGCCGGCGCCCGGGTCGTCCAGCACGCCCTGCTGCACCTGTACGCCCCGGAGTCGGCCACCTTCTCCTGCCCGGTGGCCATGGCCGACGGCGCCGCCGCGCTGCTCAGCCGCCCCGAGGTCGACGCCGGTGTCCGCGACGCCTGGCTGCCCCGGCTGATCTCCACCGACCCGGACACCGCGATCGTCAGCGGGCAGTGGATGACCGAGTCGCAGGGCGGCTCCGACCTGTCCGGCTCCAGCACCATCGGCCGGCCCGCCGCTGACGGGTCGTGGCGGCTGACCGGGGAGAAGTGGTTCTGCTCGGCCGCCGACGCGCCGATGGCCGTCACCCTGGCCCGGCCCGACGGCGCCGGCCGGGGCAGCCGGGTGCTCGCCCCGTTCCTGGTGCCCCGG
Organism: Micromonospora sp. NPDC007271; assembly: GCF_040634005.1. Classification (NCBI taxonomy): domain Bacteria; kingdom Bacillati; phylum Actinomycetota; class Actinomycetes; order Micromonosporales; family Micromonosporaceae; genus Micromonospora; species Micromonospora sp. NPDC007271. The sequence goes on along the minus strand of NZ_JBEYER010000103.1, from coordinate 21,987 downwards.
TACGCCGCCGACTCGCCCCTGGCCGGCGCCACCGTCGCCGCCGACGCGCCCGCGCCCGGGGTGACCGTGCACCGGCTCAAGGACAAACTGGGCACCTGGGCGTTGCCCACCGCCGAGATCGGGCTGCGCGACGCGTACGCGCTGCCGCTCGGCGACCCGGCGGTGCCCGGGCTGGTGCGGGCGATGGCGCTGGTGGCGGTGGCCCGGGTGCACAACGCCTCCGCCGCCGCCTCCGGCATGCGCCGGGGCCTGGCGTACGCGCGGGCGTACGCGCAGGCGCGACAGGTCGCCGGCGGGCGGCTCGCCGACTCGCCGCTGCACCGCGCCACGCTCGGCACGCTCGCGGTCGACGCGGCCGGCGCGTTCGTCCTCGCCGGGCACGCGTTCGCGCTGCTCGGCCGGGTCGAGGTGGGCGGTGACCCGGACGCCGCCGCCGAGCTGCGGGTGGTGGCGCCGCTGGCCAAGCTCGCCACCGGGCGGCTCGCCGTGGCCTCCGCCAGCGAGTACGTGGAGGCGTTCGGCGGTGCCGGTTACGTCGAGGACACCGGGGTGCCGCGGCTGCTGCGCGACGCCCAGGTCCTGCCGATCTGGGAGGGCACCACCAACGTGCTCGCCCTGGACGTGCTGCGCGCGGTCACCCGGGAGGACGCCGCTGTGCCGCTGCTGCGCCGGCTGGCCGCCGCCGTCGACCTGGCCCGCCCGCTCTCCCCCGCTCTGGCCGCCACCCTGGCCGCGGTCACCGACGAGCTGCGCGAGCGCCTCGGCGAGATCACCGCCGACCCGGCCGCGGTCGAGGTGGTGGCCGGTGCCCGCGGGTTGGCGCTGCGAGCGGCGTACGCGCTGACCACCGCGCTGCTGGTGGAGCACGCGGCGTGGGGCGACGAGCAGGCCGAGGTGGCGGCCCGGCTCTGGGCGCGGCGCCGGCTGCGGCACGAGGACATCGCCGCCGACGCCCACCGGCACCTGGACCTGCTCGGCTGAAAGTCCGTCCCAGGTACCTGCCAGAGGATGTCAGGATCTGCCGGCAGGATGGGCGGCATGACAGTGCACGCCGACCTCGCGATGGTCAACCTCGACAGCTCCGACCCGGCCGCCCACGCCGCGTTCTACTCTCACGCCCTCGGCTGGGATGTCACCCACAGCCAGGCCGAATACGCCATGATCAGCAAGGACGGGACCTCGATCGGCTTCGGCCTGGTGGACGGGTACGCCCCACCGGCCTGGCCGGACGAGACCGCCGGCAAGCGCTACCACCTCGACCTGTACGTCGACGACCTGACGGTCGCGGAGAAGGACCTGCTGGCGGCCGGCGCGACGAAGCCCGAGTTCCAGCCGGGCGGCGAGCGATGGACCGTGCTGCTCGACCCGATCGGCCAGCCGTTCTGCATCTGCCCTCGTCCGCAGGGCTGACCGCAGCGGTCGACCGGCATCCCAAGGTGCCGGTCGACCGCCACCCGGTGCCGTCGGGACCACCCTCGTCGATTGGATCGTCAGGGCTGTTCCCGGCACCCGGAGAGTTCCTGTCGTTTCACGCCGGGGACATCACCTCGTAGAGGTTGCCGGAGTCGTCCCGGAAGAACAGCCCCCGGGCGCAGAGTGGATGGTCGGTACGCCCGTTGTCGGGCGCCCCGGGCTCGCTGCCGTACGGCACGCCGCCGTCGCGCAGCCGGCCCAGGATCGCGTCGAAGGTGTCCGGGTCCACGTCGAAGGCCAGGTGGTGGCCCTCGGGTGCGGGCACGCTCATGAAGTCGAGGGTGAGCTGGTCGTTGACCCGCACCGGGGCGAAGTGGCCGTGCGCGCCGGCCGGCGGCAGCACCGCCAGCCCCATGACGTCGGCGAAGAACCGGGCCGCCGCATGGTGGTCGTGGGCCGGGACGATCGTGTGGTTCAGCGTGACGGTCATCGGTCCTCGGCGGGGGCGGTGGGCGCGAGCGCGCCGTGCAGGAACAGGTCGACCAGCTCGGCCGGAGTCGGCGCGGTGCCGGCGAGGGGGGTGCGGCTCGGCAGCAGGACAGCCAGGAACGCGGCGGCGAGCCGGTCGGCGGGCAGCCGCAGGCGGTCCCGGTCGGGCGCGAACAGCGCGGCGACGGACTCCCGGACCGCGGCCACGGACTCCTCCCGCGCCGAGGCGCGGTCACCGGCCGGCGGGGCGGCCCGTCGTTCCTCCGGCGCTGCGGCATCGGCCGGCGGGGGCTCCCGTCGGCCACGCCCGGGGCGACCGGCGGCGTGGGCGGCGGCGAGCACCGCGCCGATCCGGTCCAGGTGCGCGCGCAGGGCCGTGGCGGCGGCGGTGAGCCGGTCGCCGAGCGGCTGTGTCAGGGCGATCGCTGCCAACTCGGCCAGCACCGAATCGGGGCGCAGCGCCTCGACGATGCAGGCGTCGATCAGGGCGTCCTTGTCAGGAAAGGCGCGGAAGACAGTCCCCTCGCCGATGCCGGCGGCGCGGGCGACCTGGGCGGTGGTGACCGTGGCGCCGTGCGTGGCGAGCAGCGGCAAGGCGGCCTGCACGATCATGGTGCGACGGCGGTCGGGGCTCATCCCGGGCGCGCGACGGCGGGGTGTGTCGGAATCTGTCATGCCATCCAGGATATGGAGTGAGTACTCACTCCGTCAATGGACTATCCGCGACGACGGGCGCGGGCGGCCCAGATGACATACGCCGGGTCGCGATCCAGGTTGTGCCGATCCCGGTCGTAACGGCGGGTGGTACGCGGGTCGGCGTGCCCCATGGCGTCCTGCACGTCCTCCAGCGGCACCCCCTCGGCGCGGGCGGCGGTGGCGAACGCGTGCCGCAGTGAGTGCGGGGACAGCTTCGCCCACGCGGGAATGCCGGCGGCCCGCGCCAGCCGGCGGACCAGGCGGAACACCGAGTGCCGGTCCAGTCGGGCGCCGGTGGCGGTGACCAGCAGCGGGCCGGTCAGCTCGGGCACGGTCACCCCCTGCGCGGCGGCCCGCGCCGCCAGATAGGCGTCGACCGCGTACGCGGTGCCGGGGGTGAGCGCACGCCGGCGCGCCTTGCCGCCCTTGCCGACGAACCGGACGCTGCGGTGCCCCCGCTCGGCACCCAGGTCCGTCAGATCCAGCGAGATCAGCTCGCCGACCCGCAGCCCCAGGTCGGCCAGCAGCGCGATGGCCGCCCGGTTGCGGGCGGCGGTCGGCCCGGTGTCCGCCTCGGCGGCGGCGAGCAGCGCGTCGACCTCCTCCGGGGTCAGGCCGACCGTGGCGGAATGGTCCCGGTCGACCCGGGGGCGGTCGGCGGCGGCCACCGGGTTGGCCTCGACCGCGCGCAGCTTGACCAGGAAGTCGTACCAGCTGGACAGCGCCGACAGCCGTCGGGCCACCGTGGCCGGGGTGAGCGGCCGCCCGCTGCGCACGCCCACGGTGGCCTCCAACTCCCGGCCGTAGGCGTTGACATCGAGGAAGGTGGCCCGCAGCGGGTCGAGGCCGCGCCCGGCACACCAGCTCAGCCAGCCGGCGACATCCCGCCGGTACGCGTCGCGGGTGTGCTCCGACAGGCGCCGGTTGCGCAGCCACGCCTCGGTGAAGTCGACCGGCCCACCGGGCAGCGCGGGACGGGCCGACCCGCTGGGCACAACCTCGGGACGCAGCATGTGAGGAAGCTTCTCAGTCGGCGGGGCGGATCGCGACGAGGCGCGCCCACGAAGATCAGGTCGGCTCCTCGCTGTCGTGGTCGCCCCTGCCGGCCGGCGGCCCTGACCGTCAGTGTGTTCCGGTCCGGGATACCGTCGGCAGGTGCGTGCCAGCCGCCTGGTCTCCCTGCTTCTGCTCCTGCAGACCCGGGGGCGGATGACCGCCCAGGAACTCGCCGACGCCCTGGAGGTTTCCGTCCGGACCGTCTACCGGGACGTCGAGTCGCTCGGTGCCGCCGGCGTGCCGGTGTACGCCGACCGCGGCCCGGCCGGCGGCTACCGGCTGCTGGAGGGCTACCGGACCCGGCTGACCGGGCTGACCGCGCCGGAGGCCGAGGCGTTGTTCCTGGCCGGGATGCCCGGCCCGGCCGCCGAGCTGGGCCTCGGCCCGGTGGTGGCCGCCGCCGAGCTGAAACTCCTCGCCGCGCTCCCCGACGAGCTGGCCGACCGGGGCGGCCGGATGCGGCAGCGGTTCCACCTGGACGCGCCCGGCTGGTTCCGGCACCCCGACCCCACCCCGCACCTGGCCGCCCTGGCCCGGGCCGTCTGGGAGGACCGGCTGGTGGAGATGCGCTACCGGCGGTGGCGGGCCCCGCGGGAGGTGACCCGGGTGGTGGCGCCGCTGGGCGTGGTGCTCAAGGCGGGCCGCTGGTACCTGGTGGCCCGCTGCGGCGAGCAGTTGCGCACCTACCGGGTCGGCGCGGTGCTCGACCTGGTGGTGCGCGACGAGCGGTACGAGCGGCCGGCCGACTTCGACCTGGCCGGATACTGGCGGGAGTGGACGCAGCGGTACGAGCGGGACGTCTACCGGGCCGAGGCCCGGGTCCGGATGACCGTGGCAGCACTGGAGTTCACGGCGCACGTCTTTCCGCCGGAGATGAGCCGGGCGGCCCGGGCGGCGGCCGGCGAGCCGGACGAGCACGGGTGGCTGGAGACCACCGTGCCGATCGAGTCGGTGAAGCACGCCCACACCGAGCTGCTCAAGCTCGGCGCCGAGGTGGAGGTGCTGGCACCGGCGGAGCTGCGGGAGCGGGTCACCGCCACCGCGCACGCCCTGGCCCGGCTCTACCCGCCCGAGACGGCGGCGGGGGCGTCCGGGAGGGACCCCGCCGCCGAGCGCTGATCTCCCTGCCGGCGCCTGGGTCAGGCGCTGATCTCGCTGCGGCCGTCTCCGCTGGCCGTCGCCGGCAGGAGCTTCTCGAACCAGTGCTGGGCGTACGGGCCTTCGTTGAAGGCGGGAATCTCGACGTAGCCGTGGCGGGCGTAGAGGGCGCGAGCCTCGACCAGGTCGGCGCGGGTGTCCAGCCGGATCCGGTCGGCCCCGGCCGCCCGGGCGTACGCCTCGACGGCGTCCAGCGCGGCTCCGCCCCCGGTGCCGCGGTACGCAGGGCGGACGTAGACCCGGGTGAGTTCCGCCCAGCCGGGACGCCAGCGCAGGCCGGCGCACCCGGCGAGGTGCCCGTCGTGGCGGGCCAGCAGGAGCAGCCCGGTGGGCGGGGCCAGGTCGTCGCTGGGCATCTCGGCCAGCGCCTCGGTCACCTCCGCCGGCCGTTCGGGGCGGCCGTGCCAGCGGCGGACCATCTCCGCCATGTACTCGCGCAGCAGGGTCGCCGCCTCGGGGGCTCTGGGCGGGCTGAGGCAGATCGTCCAGGTCATCACCGCCCGATCCTCACCGGGCCGTCAACCGGCTTTTGGACGATCGCCGCGCCGGTGGGCGCGAGTCGTCGGCGGGCGGCGAGGACCGGCGCCCGCCGGGTCGCGGTCGACGTCAGGCGGGCACAGCCGCGGCGAAGTCGACGTCGGCGGTGTCGAGCGTGCCCGCGGTCCGGCCCGGTGCCGCCTGGTACTGCCAGTACAGGTTCGTGTGGGCGATGACCTTGTCGGGCGTGGGCGCGCCGTACGACGAGAGATCCTCGGTCGTGTGGGCGTCGCCGACCAGGGTCACGTCGTAGCCGCGGACGAGAGCGCCGTGCAGCGTCGAGCGGATGCACTCGTCGGTCTGCGCGCCAGCCACGAAGAGGCGGCCGACGCCGCGCGCGGCGAGCACCTCCGTCAGGTCGGTGTCCTCGAACGAGTCGGGGTACCGCTTGTGCACCAGGGGCTCCGGGTCGCGCCGCACGAGCTCCGGCACGTACTGCCAGCTCTCGCTGCCCTGCGGCATGTTGTCGCTGCTGTGCTGGACCCAGACGATCTCGACGCCGGCCGCGCGCGCCTTGTCGACCAGGGTGGCGATGTTGGCGACGATCCGGTCCCGGTCGTACGCGTGCGCCACGACGCCGTTCTGCACGTCGATGACGAGCAGGGCGGTGTGCGGCCGGTCGATGAGCGTGGTCATGGCTCTCCCCTGACGTGCGAGTGTCGAGTCGCGGCCACCCTAGACCGCCCCACCGACAGTGACGGGCCGGTCAGGGCAACGGACGCTCGGCGGCGAGGGTCACGCGGCGCAGCAGGTCCGACAGCAGCCGCCGTTCCTGAGGCGTCAGCGCGCCGAGCACCCGGCGCTCCTCGTCGCCGACGACGCCGAGCGCGCGGCGCCAGGCGGCCCGGCCGGCGTCGGTCAGCTCGACGTCGATCCGCCGCCGGTCCACCGGCGAGGGGATCCGGCGGACGAAGCCGCGGCGGACCAGCGCGTCCACCCGCGCGGTGATCGAGGCGGGCGCCATGCGCAGGTCGGCGGCGATCTCCGAGGGGGCGGCGCGGCCGCCGCGTCCGGCCAGGGCGTGCAGCGTGCCGTACTCCTTCTCCTGGAGGTCCAGGTCGGCGAGGGCCCGGTCCTTCACCTCGCGAAGGTGCCGGGTGAGGGCGGACATCCGGGTGACCGCGCCCTCCACGTCGGGGTCCAGGTCGGGCAGGACGGGCAGCCAGCGCGCCACGTGCTGGTCGGTGCGGTCGCGGTCGGTCACCCGTTCACGGTACGCCGTCGCCGAAATATTCGTTGTCGAAATGTTTGACGTCGAAGTAGTCTGCCGGAGTGACCCATCCCCTCCGGCTCCGCGCCTTCCGCCTGCTCTTCCTCGGCCGTACCGTCTCGGCTCTCGGCGACGCCGTCGTCCCCACCGCCCTGGCCCTGGCCGTGCTCCGCGCCACCGGCTCGACCGCCGCCCTCGCCGTGGTCCTCGGCTGCGCGATGGTGCCGCGGCTGGTGCTGCTCCCCCTCGGCGGCGTGGTAGCCGACCGGTTCGACGCCCGCCGAGTGGCCATCGGGACCGACCTGGTGCGCTGCGCCGCCCAACTGGTCGTCGGTGTCGAACTGCTCGGCGGCGCCCCCGCACTGGCCCACCTCGCGGTCGCCTCCGCGGTCGGCGGCGCCGCCTCGGCCTTCGCCATGCCCACCGCGTCCCCGCTCGTCGCCGGCACCGTCGACACCGACGGCCGGCAGCGGGCCAACGCGCTGATGGGCGTCACCGCCAACACCAGCCGGCTCGCCGGTCCCGCCCTGGCCGGCCTGCTGGTCTGGACCGCGGGGCCGGGCTGGGCGTTCGTGCTGGACGCCGCCTCGTTCGCGGTCAGCGCGGCGCTGCTGTCGGTCATCCAGGTCCGGCACGTGGCCGTTCCGCACCGGTCCCTCCGCGCCGACCTGGCGCTCGGCTGGCGGGAGGTCCGCTCCCGCGACTGGTACTGGAGCAGCCTGCTCGCGCACGGCGTGTGGAACGGCGCCGCCGCGGTGCTGCTCACCGTCGGCCCGGTGGTCGCCGTCGACCGCCTCGGCGGGGAGGGCGTCTGGGTGCTGCTGCAACAGGGCGGCGCGGTCGGCCTGCTCCTCGGGTCGCTGCTCGCCGCCCGGATACGCCCCGCCCGGCCGGTGCTGCTGGGCAACCTGGCCCTGGCCACCTACGCGGCACCGCTGCTCCTGCTCGCCGTCGCCGCGCCCGCCCCGGTCAGCATCGCCGCGTACTGCTTCGCGCTGGTCGCGCTCGGCTTCCTCAACCCGGTCTGGGAGACGGTGGTGCAGGGCCAGTTCCCGCCCGACGTGCTCGCCCGGGTCACCTCGTACGACTGGCTGATGTCGCTGGGCGCCATGCCGCTCGGGTACGCCCTCGCCCCGCTCGCCGCCCGCGCCTGGGGGCCGTCGACGCCGCTCGCCGTCGCCGGCGTGCTGGTGCTGCTCGCCTGCGTCGGCACCGCCGCCGTGCCCGGCGTACGCCGGTTGGGCTGGCCGGCCGACGCCCCGCCGGCGCCCGTCGAGCAGGTACCGGCGGGACGCTGACCCGACCGGTCAGAGCCGGTGGCCGGTGGTGGCGTCCACGTGACCGGGCACCTCGTCGTGCCGGTCCCCCACACTCGACGTGCCGGACGGCTCGAACATCAGGATCGACGCGCCGTCCGGCGCGGACGGCCGGTGCTCCACCCCGCGCGGCACCACGAACACCGCGCCGCGCGGCAGCCCCACCTCGCGCTCGGCGCCGTCCGCGCCGTCCCGCAGGGCGATGCGCAACTCCCCGTCGAGCACCAGGAAGAACTCGTCGGTGTGGTCGTGCGAGTGCCAGACGTGCTCGCCGGCCACCTTCGCGATCCGGACGTCGTAGTCGTTGACGGTGGTCACGATGCGCGGACTCCACAACTGGTCGAAGCGCCCCAGGGCGGCGGCCAGCTCGATCGGCTCAGCTCTCATCGGCCCATCGTCGCGCACCGTCACAGCGGACGGTGCATGACGTGCAGGCCCACCCGGCCCAGCCTCGGGTGGGCGAACGCCTCCGGCACCGTGCCGATCACCACGAAGCCGAGCCGCCGGTACAGCTCCACGGCCGCCTCGTTGCTCTCCACCACGGCGTTGAACTGCATCGCGGCGTAGCCCCGGTGGCGGGCCCAGTCCAGCGCGTACTCGGCCAGCGCCCGGCCGACGCCGCGGCCGCGGGCATGGGCGGCGACCATGAAGCTGGCGGTGGCCACGTGCGCGCCGGGGCCGGACCGGTTGGCACCCATCTTGGCGGTGCCCAGCACCGTGCCGTCCGCCTCGGCGACGACGGTGTGGCCGGGCGGCCGCTCCACCCACACGTCGTACGCGACCTCGGCGGGCCACGCCGGGTCGTACGGGAAGGTCTCCCCGGCGGTGATGACGTCCTCGACGATCGGCCACACCTGCGCCCAGTCGGCCTCGGTGAACTCGCGAATGTGCATGACGGGCCACGCTAACCGGCCGACAGCCCGGGAGCGACCCGGTTCCCCGGCAACCTGTACCCGAACTGTGACCGGCCGGCCACGGGACGGGGCCTCGCGTACGCCCCTCCTCGCCCATCATGGACGCATGGTCGAACCCGCCACCGACCCGGACCACCGCGGCGCGCCCCCGACGCCGCCCGCATCGGACGGACCGTCGCCGCGCGGTCCCCGCACCCTCGGGCCGTGGCTGATCGGCGGGGCCGTCAGCGCCGTGCTGCTGCTGCTCGCCGGCCGGTACGGCTACCACCGCGACGAGCTGTACTTCCTGCTCTGCGGCCGGCACCTCGACTGGGGATACGTCGACCAGGGCCCGCTGGTGCCGGCCCTGGCCCGGCTGGCGGACACGATCGCGCCCGGCAACCTGACGGTGCTGCGTACGCCGTCGGCGCTGATCGCCGGTGCCTCGGTCGTGGTGGTCGCGGCGATCGCCCGGGAGTTCGGCGGCGGCCGGGGCGGGCAGCTGTCAGCCGCCTTCCTCGCCGCGGTGGCGGGCATCGTGCTCGCCCCCGGGCACCTGCTCAGCACCACCACCGTCGACCTGCTGGTCTGGCTCGTCGCGGCCTGGTGCGCGGTGCGGCTGCTGCGCACCGGCGACACCCGCTGGGCCCTCGGCGTCGGCCTGGCGCTCGGCGTCGGCATGCTGAACAAGCTGCTGCCCGCCCTGCTCGCCGTGGGCCTGCTGGCCGGGTTGGCGGTCGCCGGGCCGCGCCGGCTGCTGCGTGACCGGTGGGTGTACGCGGCCGCCGGCATCGTCGTCGTGCTCGCCGCGCCGTACCTGCTCTGGCAGGCCGCGCACGGCTTCCCCCAGCTGTCGGTGGCGTCCTCGATCGCCGGCGGCGACAGTTCCTACAGCGGCCGCCTCGACGCGCTGCAGCTGCAGCTGGTCATCATCAGCCCGGTCGCGGTGCCCGTCTGGGTCGCCGGGCTGGTGGCGCTGCTGGGCCGGCCGGCCTGGCGGGCGTACCGGGCGATCGGCTGGGCCTGGCTGGTGGTGTTCGCGATCGTGCTGCTCGCCGGCGGCAAGGGCTACTACGACGCCCCGCTGCTGCTGGTGGTCACCGCCGCCGGCGCGGTCGTCACCGCCGAGTGGGCCGGTCGCGGCGCCGTGCTCGCCCGGCGGGCGTTGCTCGCCGCCGGCGCCGCCGTGGCGGTGACCGGCAGCGCCGTCCTGCTGCTGCCCACCCTGCCCGCCGACCGGCTGCCCGGCTTCGTGGTCGACGTCAACTACGACGCCGGCGAAACCATCGGCTGGCCGGCGTTCGCCGACTCGCTCGCCGCCGTCCACCGTGGCCTGCCGCCCGAGCAGCGGCAACGCGCGGTGATCCTGACCGGCAACTACGGCGAGGCGGGCGCGGTGGCCCGATACGGGCCGCAGCGCGGCCTGCCGCGGGCCTACTCGGGGCACAACAGCATGGCCGGATTCGGCCGCCCGCCCGAGGACGCCGACGTGGTGATCGCGGTCGGCTGGGCCCGCCCCGGCCAGCTGCGGGGCTGGTTCACCGAGGTCACCGAGGCCGGCCGGATCGACCAGCGGGTCGACGTCGACAACGACGAGAACGGTCTGCCCGTCTACGTCTGCCGCGGGCTGCGGCGGCCGTGGTCGCAGATCTGGGAAGCCGAGGTACGCCACGCCGGCTGAGCATGGGCGGGCCCGGTGAATACTTGTCGGCATGCTCTGGGGTGTCAGCGGTCCGCTCTTCCTCCTCGACTACGTCGCGGGGGTGACCGGAGCCCTCGCGATCGCCCTGTCCGTGCGGGCGCTGGTGGGGTGGCGGACCCGGGGCGAGCCGCCGTCGACCGTCGAGCTGGCGTACCTCACGGACCGGGCGGGACTGGCCTGCCAGGTGGGCGTGGCGGCACTGCGCCGGGGCGGGGTGGTGCAGCTCGGTGAGCTGGCCACCCTGTCGGTGGACGGGCCGCCGCCGGCCGGGTCCGCCCCGCTGGTGCGCGCCCTGCACGCCGCGCTGCGCCGGCCGCAGACCTGGGCCGCCGTGCTCGCCGACCCGGGCGTGGGCCGCGCGCTGCGCCGGCTGGTGGGCCGGCTGGTCCGCGACGGCTGGCTGCTCACCCCGAGGCAGCGGCGGCGCCTGGCGCTGGGCACCCTGCCGCTGTTCGCGGTCGCAGCCGTCGGGGTGACCCGGCTGGTGGACAGCGCGGTCGAGGGGCGCGAAGCGGGTGGACCGGCCTCCGTGGTGGGCCTGCTGCTGTGCTGCCTGGCCACCGTGCTCGGCGGCTGGTGGCTGTGCGAGGTGCCGGAGACCGGCGCGGCCGCGCGCCGGCTGCTGCGCCGGCACCGCCGCACGTACGCCGAGCTGGCGCCCGAGCGACGGCCCGCGTGGAGCGAGCGGGGCACCGAGGAACTGCTGACCGCGATGGCGGTGTTCGGGCCCCGCCCGCTGCTCGCGGTCGACCCGCGCTTCGCCGAGCTGATCGGGGTCGACCCCGAACGCACCCGGCCCCGCGACTACGCCACCACCAGGCGCGGCTGACCGGATCCGGCCGGCACGTCCACGCCCGAGGATCAGCTCCGTTCGTCGGCGAGGCGGATCACCCGCCAGGTCCCGTACCTCCGCGTCCTCGCTGGCGGTCGCCGCCGCCTCCGCGATCGTCGCCAGGTCACCCAGGCGCACCTCCGCCGCCGTCGACCCGGTCGTCGCGGAAGTCCTCGTCGTCGATCGCCCGGTTGTCGTAGCCGATGGTTTGTCTTTCTGGGACCCGGCACGGCCACCGGCGAGGAAGAGCGTTCCGGGGATGTCCCGCAGCGTGGCCCCCTGGCCGGTGACCCGGCCGGCCGGCCCCGAGGTCGGCTGGCCGAAGGACGCGGCGGTGAACGCCTTGCGCTCGGCGGACTCGGCCGTACGCTGGAATTTCGCCCAAGATCAGGCGGAGCGTGCGAGGGAGGTGGGCATGCGGGAGGACCGGCTGCGTTCGGCGATGCGGTGGGGCTTCCTGCTCCTGCTGGCCGCCTCCGTGTCCCGCTATGTGGCGTACCACGGCGGCGCCGCCACCGTCGGCGTGCTGGCGCTGGCCGGGGTGCTGGTCGCCACGTACGCCGTGAACGAGCTGGGGCGATTCGCGGCGGTGCACGCCGCCGTCGAACGGAAGCTGATCCGGTGGTGAGGCGCCGCGCACTGCTCGCCCTCACCCTCGCCGTGGCCGCCGGCGGCTGCGCGCGTCCCGACCTCACCCGACCACAGGAGAACCCCATGATCACACCCGTCGACCAGGCGCTGCTCGCCGCGGCGAGCGCCGGCGACCCGGCCGGCGTACGCGCCGCACTGGCGGCCGGCGCCGACCGGGAAGCCCGCGACGCGCGGCGGCGTACGGCGCTGCTGCTGGCCGCCGCGAACGACCACATTGAGGTCGCTCGCGTGCTCGTCGACGTCGGGGCGGACCCGAACGCGCTGGACGACCAGCACGACACCCCGTGGCTGGTGACGGGCGTGACCGGCAGCGTCGCGATGCTCGAGGTCCTGCTGCCCGCAGGGCCCGACCTCACGATCGTGAACCGGTACGGCGGCATCTCGGTCATCCCGGCGAGCGAGCGTGGCCACGTCGACTACGTCCGCCGCGTCGTCCGTACCGGCATCAACGTCAACCACGTCAACAACCTCGGCTGGACAGCGCTGCTGGAGTGCGTCATCCTCGGCGACGGCACGAAGCCGTACCAGCAGATCGCGGAGATCCTCGTGGCCGCCGGCGCGGACGTCCACCTGCCCGACAAGGACGGCGTCGACGCGCTGCGCCACGCCCGCGACCGCGGGTACCACGAGATCGTGGCCATCCTGTCCCGCTGAGGGCACGGCTGGGCAGTCCACGACGGTGCCGCGCCGCTGCGGCCCGACGGCGCGTGCGGCACAGTGGCGCCAGCGGTCGGCGGACGGCCGGTACGAGAAGGGCGGTGGCCGGTGGAAGGCCCGACCGGGGTGGTGTTCCCCCTGACCGACGGCACACGCAGCACCACGGCGCTCGGTCGCGCCGTCGTCGCCGACGCGCTGCGCGCGGCCGACCCGGTCGGCGCGCGCTCGGCCGAGCACGAGACCAACTGGCGGCACGGCTACCTGGTCCATTTCCGCCGGTTGGTCGAGGCGGGCCTGCTCTCCCGCGACGCCGCGGTCACCATCGCCCGCGACGGCCTGGCCGCCCTGCACGCCCGGATGCGGGTGGTCGACGAGGACGGCGCGGAGCACCCGCTGGACGACGTGTTCGCCACCGGCGCCGGGCAGCCGCCGTTGGAGACCGCCACCGTCACCGGCACCGGCGACCCGGAACGGGAACTGTCGTTGCCGTACCGCGGGCGGCGGCTGCGCGGCGACGCACTGCATCGTCAGCTCGACGCCTGGGTCACCGCCGGGGTGATCGAGCCGTCCTGCGCCGAGGCGGTCCGCGCGGTCCTCGCCAACCCGGACTGGCTCGACCTGCGCGACCAGCGGGTCGTGGTGCTCGGCGCCGGCGCCGAGATGGGCCCGCTGCCGTCGGTGCTGCGCTGGGGCGGCGACGTGGTCGCGGTCGACCTGCCGCGGCCCGACATCTGGCGGCGGCTGCTGGACGTTGCCCACCGGTACGGCGGCCGGCTGCACCTGCCGGTGCGGTCCGGCGTCGGCGGCGACGACCAGGCCCTCGCCGCCGGCGCCGGCGCGGACCTGCTGCACCGGCTGCCCCAGGCCGCGCAGTGGCTGCTCGGCCTGGACGGCCGGCTCGTGCTCGGCAACTACGTCTACGCCGACGGCGCCACCAACGTGCGGGTCGCCATGGCCGTTGACGCGCTCACCCGGCACCTGCAACAGCGCCGCGACGACCTGGCGCTGGCCTTTCTCGCCACCCCCACCGACGTGTACGCCGTGCCCGCCGAGGCGGTCGCCCACGCCGAGCGGGGATACGCCGCGCGCGGCCTGGCCCGCCGGTCGCTGCGGGTACTCTCCGGCGGCCGGCTGCTGCACCGCAACTACCCGCCCGGTGCCGACCCGGGTATCAACGACAGCCTGGTGCCGCAGCAGGGCCCGAACTACGCCCTGTCCAAGCGGCTGCAACGGTGGCGGGCGACGGTGGCCCGCGATGCCGGGGCGACCGTCTCGTTCACGGTGGCCCCGCCGACGCGTACCCGCTCGGTGCTGCGCAACCGGGCGCTCGCCGCCGCGTACGCGGGCGCGCACCGGTTCGGCATCGAGGTGTTCGACCCGGCCACCAGCAACACTTTGATGGCCGCGCTGCTCGTGCACGACCTGCGCACCGGCGGCGGCCCGGCCCAGGACCACCCGTGGCGGGACGAGGCGTACGGGGCGGCGCACGGCGGACTCTGGCGGGTGCCGTACGCCCCGCGCAGCGCTCTCGGCCTCGCGGTCCTGCTGGGCCTCGGCGGCGCCCGGGTCTGACGGCCCCGGCGCAGCCCTACCCGCGCAGAACGTCGACGGCGAGTTCGCGTACGACCGACTCGTCGACGTCCACGCCGAGGCCCGGCCCGGTCGGCACCTGGGCGACACCGTTCTTGATCTCGACGGTCGTCCCGGTCGCGTACGACGACTCCAGGAACTGTCGGCCGTTGAGGTCCACCGGCGTGTCGATGCCGTACGCCGCGAACAGGTGCACCGAGGCGGCCAGGCCCAGGTCGGAGTCGGTGAGCCCGGAGCCCATCAGCCGCACCCCGGCGTCCTCGGCCAGGGCGCACAGCCGCCGCGACAGGGTCAACCCGCCGCTGCGCTGCACCTTGGCGATGGCCACGTCCACCGCGTCGAGCTTGACGAAGGTGGCCAGGTCGCTGGGGTGGCGCAGGCTCTCGTCGAGCGCGACCGGCACCGGCGACGCGTCCCGCAGCCGGCGCAGCCCGGCGACGTCGTTGGCGGGCAGCGGCTGCTCGAACGCGGTGACGTCGAGGTCTGCCAGCCGGCGGGCCATCCGCAACGCGGCGTCCACGGTGTACGCCTGGTTGGCGTCGACCCACAGCGCGGCGTCGGGCGCGGCCTCGCGCACGGCCCGCACCACGGCCAAGTCCTCGGCCTCGCGGTGCAGGCCGACCTTGACCTTGAACGCCCGGTAACCGAGGGCGTGTCCCTCGGCCACCGCGTCGGCCACCTCGCCGGCGGTCTGCCCGGAGACGATCCAGCCGAGTTCGATGGTCTCCCGGCGGCGCTGCCCCCACAGCACCCCGACGGACACGCCCAGCGCCCGGCCGAGCAGGTCGTGCAGCGCGACGTCGACGGCGCACTTGGCCAGCGGCGCACCGATGGTGAAGCCCCGGTTGACCGCCCGGTCGAAGGCGGTGGTCACCCCGTCGAGGTCCCACGCCGGGCGGCCCACGATCGCCGGGGCGAGGTACCGGTCGACGGTGGTGACGATCGATTCGGCGGTCTCGTACGTCCAGGCCGGGATCGGGGTGGCCTCGCCCCAGCCGGTCAGCCCGTCGGCGGTCACCTTGACCAGCACCCGGATGCTGGGCCGGCCGGCGACGGCGACCGCGCCGCCGGACACCCCGAACGAGCGCACGGTGGGCAGCGCGACGGCGTACGTCCGCACCGAGTCGATGGTCAGCCCGGCCAGGGCGCTGGCGGCGGTGAGCATGGCGGCGCCTTTCCTTCCCGTCGTGATCAGGCGAGCTTGGCGGTGCTGGCCCGGACGACCACCTCGCCGCCCATCCGCAGGATCCGGCGGCGCCGCCCGGTGTTCTCGGTCAGCGCCAGCTCCATCGCCTTCTCCCCGAGCTGCTGCAGCGGCAGCGCGACGGTGGTCAGCGGCGGGGTGAGGTCACGGACGATCGGGATGTCGTCGAACCCGGCGACGGACACGTCCCGCGGCACGGACAGCCCGTGGTCGCGCAGCGCCGCGCAGGCGCCGATGGCCATCACGTCGGTCAACGCGAACACGCAGGTGGCGGTCAGCCCCCGGGCGATCAGCTCGGTCATCGCCCCGTAGCCGCCGTCGCGGGTGAACGGACCCTCCACGACGTCGGTCGGGGCCAGCTGCACGCCGGCCTTCTTCAACTCGTCGCGGAAGCCGCCCAGTCGGTCGGCGACGGTGGTCAGCGCCGGCGGCCCGGCCAGCACCGCGAACCGGCGATGGCCCAGGTCGAGCAGGGCACGGGCCATCGCGGCGGCCCCGGCTCGGTTCTCCGGCAGCACGCTGTCGACCTTGAGGCTGCGGTGCCGGCTGACCACCGCGACCCGGCCCCCGTTCTCCAGGTAGGGCTTCAGCTCGGCGTCCAGGGCCCGCTCCCAGTGCGGGTCCTCGAACCCGGAACCGATGAGCAGGATGGCCAACGCCCGCTCGGCGCGCAGCATCGACACGTACGCGATCTCCCGCTCCGGATCCCGGAACGTGCTGGCCAGCATCACCAGCAGGTCCTTGTCGCCGGCGACCCGCATGACCCCGCCGGCGACCGCCGCGAAGTACGGGTCGCTGACGTCGTGGCAGATCACGCCGACCGTGCGGTGCGACGCCCCGGCCAGGGCGCGGGCGTGCGCGTTCGGCGTGTAGGCCAGCTGCTCCGCCGCCGCGAGCACCCGGTCCCGCAGCTGCGGGGTCACCCGCATCCCGTTGAGCGCCCGGGAGGCCGTGGCGAGTGAGACGTCGGCGGCCCTGGCCACGTCTTCCAGCGTCACGTGCGTCCGTGGCTGCATGGACTTCCCCCTGCGGAACTTCTTGACCGGAAGATTTCGGCGTGGTTACCGTAGCACCCTGAAAGCGCTTACTGAAAGCGCATTCAGGGCGCGTCCGCCGGGTCTTATCCCGGTCCGTTCGGGCCCTGCATGACGGCACGCGCCTACCCAACGGCTGGGTTCCCGGAACCGCCGGCCAGCCACGGAGAACGGAGGGTCATGGCCGCGCAGAGCACCATCGAGCAACCGGAGCCGACCGCGCCGGCCCGTCCCCCCGCGCCGGCCACCCGCCGCCGGGACCCCGCCGGCGCCGGGCTGCTCCGCTTCGTCCAGGGCGTCTGGCGCCCCGCCGTGGTCCTCGCGGCGATCTTCGTCGGGTGGTGGGCGGTCACCGCCGCGGAGCTGGTCAAGCCCTATCTGGTTCCCTCGCCCGGCGCGACGCTGGACGTCGTCCTCAACCAGGCGAGCTACTTCACCCACCACACCTGGATCACCACGTACGAGACGGTGCTGGGCTTCGCGATCGCGATCGTGGTCGGCGTCGTCTCCGCCGTGGTCATGGTGTACTCCCCGACGGTCGAGAAGAGCCTCTACCCGCTGCTGCTGTTCGCCCAGGTGATCCCGAAGATCGCGATCGCGCCGCTGTTCATCGTGTGGCTCGGCTTCGGGCTCTCCCCGAAGGTCGTCGTCGCCGTGCTGATGGCCTTCTTCCCGATCGTCATCTCCGGGGTGACCGGCCTGAAGTCGATCGACCCGGAGATGCTGCAACTGTCGGCGACCATGGGCGCCGGCCCGGGCCAGACCTTCGTCAAGATCCGGTTCCCGGCCGCCCTGCCGCACCTGTTCGCCGGCCTCAAGGTCGCCGCCACGATGGCCGTCACCGGTGCCGTGGTGGGCGAGTTCGTCGGCGCCAACGAGGGCCTCGGCTACGTGATCCTGCAGGCCAACGGCAACCTCGACACCCCGACCCTCTTCGCCGGGCTGCTCATCATGTCGCTGCTCGGTGTCGTCCTGTTCGTCGCCGTGGAAGCGCTCGAGCACCTCGTCCTTCCATGGCACGCCAGCCGCCGTACCGACGCCGCTACGACGTCGCTCTGAATAGGAGACCCACCCCATGAAGTTGCGCACCCTCGCCGCCGCGCTCGTGCCGGCGCTCATACTGGCCGCCACCACCGGCTGCGGCTCGTCCTCCGACGAGCAGAGCAAGAACCCCCAGGGCCAGGACAAGGTCACCCTCACCCTCAACTGGTACCCGTACGGCGAGCACGCGCCGTTCTACTTCGGCCAGAAGCAGGGCATCTTCGCCAAGCACGGCATCGACCTGACCATCCAGGCCGGCCAGGGCTCGCAGAAGACCATCCAGGCCACCGCCGCGGGGCAGACCGACTTCGGCTGGGCCGACACCCCGGCCCTGCTCTCGGCCGTCGGGCAGGGCATGGAGGTCAAGAGCGTCGGTGTCTTCCTGCAGACCACGCCGTCGTCGGTGCAGTTCTTCAGCGACAAGAACATCAACTCCCCCGCCGACCTCAAGGGCAAGACCATCGCCTCCACCGCCGGTGACGCACTGAGCAAGACCTTCCCCGCGTTCCTCAAGGCCAACGGCCTCAGCGACGGAGACGTGACCCTGCAGAACACCGACCCGGCCGGCAAGATGGCCGCCGTCATGTCGGGCAAGACCGACGCGCTGCTCGGCTTCGCCACCGACCAGGGCCCGACGATGCAGGAGAAGGCCGGCAAGCCGGTCTCCTACCTCAAGTTCGCCGAGCACGGCCTGACCTTCTTCAGCAACGGCCTGATCGCCTCCGCCGACACCATCAAGAACAAGCCGGACCTGGTCAAGCGCATGGTCGCGGCCAGCAGCGAGGCCTGGTCGGCCGCCGAGGGCAACCCGACCGGCGCGGTCGAGGCGATGCAGGGCGCGTCCCAGCAGCTGCCGTCGGCGAAGGTGCTCACCGACCAGTTCAACGCCACGCTGCAGCTGCTGCACACCGACGCCACCAAGGGCAAGGCCCCCGGCATCAACGACGAATCCGACTGGACGAAGACGATCAACGTCTTCGCCGAGGCCGGCGTGATCACCAAGGCCGAGTCGCCGGCGACCTACTGGGACGCGAGCTTCGCGCCGAAGGGATGAACCCGATGACGGTCGGCAACACCACCACGCAGCGACCCACGGACGCCACGGCGACCGGCACCGCGGTCGAGATCGACCAGGTCGCGGTCCGCTTCCGTACCAAGAAGAAGGACGTCACCGCGCTCCGCGACGTCTCGCTGCGGATCGAGCCCGGCGAGTTCGTCTCGATCGTCGGCGCCTCCGGCTGCGGCAAGTCCACGCTGCTCAAGCTGGTGTCCGGCCTGCTGCGGCCGTCGTCCGGCCAGGTCCGCCTGCACGGCGAGGACGTGCGGGGGCCGCGGCGTGACATCGGATACGTCTTCCAGCGCGCCGCCCTGCTGGAGTGGCGCACGGCCCGGCGCAACATCCTGCTGCAGGCCGAGATGCGCCGGATGCCGCGCGCCGAGGCGCGCCAGCGGGTCGACGAGCTGATCGCGATGACCGGCCTGACCGGCTTCGAGGACGCGTACCCGAACGAACTGTCCGGCGGGATGCAGCAGCGGGTGGCCCTGTGCCGCGCGCTGCTGCACCGCCCCCCGGTCCTGCTCATGGACGAGCCGTTCGGGGCCCTGGACGCCCTCACCCGCGAGCAGATGAACGTCGAGCTGCGGCGGATCTGGCGGGAGACCGGCACCACCGTCCTGCTCGTCACCCACTCCATCGCCGAGGCGGTCTACCTGGCCAACCGGGTGATCGTCATGACCCCCCGACCCGGCACCGTCGCCGAGGTCATCGACGTCGACCTCCCCGTCGAGCGTGACTACGGCCCGACCATGTCGGAGCCGGAGTTCGCGCGCGCCACGGGACGCATCCGGGACCTGCTGGGTGCGACGACGACCGCCGAATAACCACCGGACCTGGGAAGGAAACACAGTGGAGCGCACGTCTATCGGGATCATCCTCAACGGCGTGACCGGACGGATGGGCTACCGCCAGCACCTCGTCCGGTCCCTGCTCGCCATCCGCGAGCAGGGCGGCCTGCCCGCCCGCGACGGCAGCCGCATCTGGCCGGAGCTGACCCTGGTGGGCCGCAACGAGGCCAAGCTCGCCGAGATCGCCGCCCGGCACGGGCTGACGTCGTACACGACCGACCTGGACGCCGCGCTCGCCGACAACTCCCACCAGATCTACTTCGACGCGCAGGTCACCGCCCAGCGGGAGAAGGCCATCCGGGCGGCGATCGACGCGGGCAAGCACGTCTACACCGAGAAGCCGCTCGCCGAGGGGCTGACCGGCTCGCTGGAGCTGGCCCGGCTCGCCGCCGCCAAGGGCATCAAGAACGGCGTCGTGCAGGACAAGCTGTTCCTGCCCGGCCTGCGCAAGCTCAAGCGGCTGGTCGACAGCGGCTTCTTCGGCCGGATCCTGTCGGTGCGCGGCGAGTTCGGCTACTGGGTGTTCGAGGGCGACTGGCAGACCGCCCAACGGCCGAGCTGGAACTACCGCGCCGAGGACGGCGGCGGCATCGTCGTCGACATGTTCCCGCACTGGCACTACGTGCTGGAGCAGATCTTCGCCCCGGTCACCGCGGTGACCGCGCACATCGCCACCCACATCCCCGAGCGGGTCGACGAGAACGGCCAGACCTACCGGGCCACCGCCGACGACGCCGCGTACGGCATCTTCGAACTGGCCGGCGGCATCACCGCCCAGATCAACTCCTCCTGGGCGGTGCGGGTGTACCGGGACGAGCTGGTCGAGTTCCAGGTCGACGGCACCCACGGCAGCGCCGTGGCCGGGCTGCGCGAGTGCCGCATCCAGCACCGGGGCACCACCCCGATGCCGGTGTGGAACCCGGACCTGCCGGTCACCGAGCCGTTCCGCGCCCAGTGGCAGACCGTCCCCGACAACGAGGACTTCGACAACGGGTTCAAGGTCCAGTGGGAGGCGTTCCTGCGCCACGTCGTCGACGGCGAGCCGTTCCCGTGGGACTTCCTGGCCGGCGCCCGTGGCGTGCAGCTCGCCGAGGCCGGGCTGCGCTCGGCCCGGGAAGGACGGCGGATCGAGCTCGAGGAGATCAGCCTGTGACCGCCCGGATCACCCTGCCCACCCCCGACGGCGGCACCGAGGTGCTGACCCTGCGGGAGCCGGCCGGCTGGCAGCGGCCGGCCGGCCCGCCGGCCAGCCGGATCGCGTACGCGGCGGCGCACGTCGTCGCCGACCCGTACGCCGACAACGCCCCCGGGCAGCCCGCCAAGCTGGACTGGGACGCCACTCTCGGCGTGCGGCGCAACCTGTGGTCCTGGGGGCTCGGCGTCGCCGAGGCGATGGACACCGCCCAGCGCGGGATGGGTCTGGACTGGGCCGCCACCCGGGAGCTGATCCGGCGCAGCGCCGCCGAGGCCGCCGCCTGCGGCGGGCGCATCGTCGCCGGGGCGGCCACCGACCAGCTGACCGGCGTGCCCGACACCCTCGACGAGGTCGTCACCGCGTACGCCGAGCAGGTCGCCTTCGTGCAGGAGTGCGGCGCCACCGCCGTGGTGATGGCCAGCCGGCAGCTGGCCGCGTTGGCCCGCGGGGCGGACGACTACCTGCGCGTCTACGACCAAGTGCTGTCCGGCACCACCACGCCGGTCGTGCTGCACTGGCTCGGCGACATGTTCGACCCGGCCCTCGCCGGCTACTGGGGCTCGACCGACCTGGACGAGGCGACCAAGACGTTCGTGTCGCTGGTGGCGGCCCACGCCGACGTCGTCGACGGGGTGAAGGTGTCGCTGCTCGACGCCGAGCGGGAGGTCCGGCTGCGGGAACTGTTGCCGCCGACCGTCAAGGTCTACACCGGCGACGACTACCACTACCCCGAGCTGATCGCCGGCGACGGCGGGCGGTTCAGTCACGCGCTGCTCGGCGCGTTCGCCGCCATCGCGCCGGCCGCGTCGGCGGCGCTGCAACGCCTCGACGTCGGCGACACCGCGGGCTTCCGGGAGATCCTCGACCCGACCGTGCCGCTGTCCCGGCACGTCTTCGCCCCGCCCACCCAGTACTACAAGACCGGCATCGCGTTCCTGTCCTGGCTCAACGGCTTCCAGCCCGGCTTCACCATGGTCGGCGGCCTGCACAGCGGGCGCAGTGTGCCGCACCTGGTGGAGGCGTTCCGCCTCGGCGACGCCGCCGGCCTGCTGCTCGACCCGGACCTGGCCGTCGAGCGGATGCGCCGGTACCTGTCGGTAGCCGGGGTGACGGCGTGAGCGCGAGGAGTGAGCCGGTCCTGCGAGCCCCGCAGTCGCGAACGAAAGGGAGCACCGCATGAGCGCGAGGAGCGAGCCCGTCCTGCGAGCCCCGCAGTCGCGAACGAACGGGGAGCACCGCGTGAGCGAGCGGAGCGGTGGCGCGAACGCCGTCGACCCCCGCCTGGCGAAACTGTCGCTCAACCAGCGCACCACCGAGCGGTGGACGGTCCGCGAGGCCGTCGAGGGCTGCGTCCGCGCCGGCATCCCGGCCATCGGCCTGTGGCGCGAGCCGGTCGCCGAGATCGGGG
>NZ_JBEYER010000102.1:0-24317 GCF_040634005.1 Micromonospora sp. NPDC007271 | reverse complement strand
CCGGCGCCGCAGCCGCACAGCCGTGAACGACTCCAGGCCCAGCTCGGTGAGCAGCGCGGAGGGGGGCGGGGGAGGGGCGTGGGGAGGGCGCGGGGGAGGGAGGGGTCAGGGGGATTCGGCGTTGTCCATGGCTCGGTAGATGCGTTGTTCGGAGACGGGGTAGGGGGTGCCGAGGGCCTGGGCGAAGACGTTGACCCGGAGCTCCTCGATCATCCAGCGGATCTGCCGGACGGCCGCAGCCTGCCGCTTCGCGGGCGGCAGGGCGGTCAGCAGGTCCTGGTACTCCCGCTGCACCACGGCGATCCGGTCCTGCTGCTGCTTGTCCCGCTGCGGGTTGCCGGGCAGCCGGTCCAGCCGGCGCTCGATCGCGGTGAGGTAGCGCAGCAGGTCGGGCAGGCGGGCGTACCCGGCCTCGGTGATGAAGCCCTTGTGCACCAGGCCGCCGAGCTGGTTGCGGATGTCGGCCAGGGCGGCCACCACGGCCAGGTTCTTCGTCGCGCCGAGCCGCTGCTCCACCGCATACGTGGCGGCGAGCACCTGCCGCACTCGGTCCATCACCTCGACCACCGTGTCGACCAGGTCGGCGCGGACCTTGTCGCGCAGCGCGGCGAAGCCCTCGGCGTCCCAGGCCGGGCCGCCCGCGTCCATCATCAGCTTGTCGATCGCCGCGCCGGTCGCGTCCTCGATCAACGCCTGCACCCCGCCGTGCGGGTTGCGGCTGAGCGCCAGCTTGGCCTCGTTGGAGAGGCGCCCCTGGAGGAACTTCGCCGGGGACGGCAGGGTCAGCCGGAGCAGCCGCCGGGTGCCGGCCCAGTGCGCGGCCTCCTGCTCGGCCGGGGAGTCGAACACCTTCACCCCGACCGTGGCGCCCTCGTCCACCAGGGCCGGGTACGCGGTCACCGCGTACCCGGCGCGGACCTGTTCGATGGTGCGAGGAAGATCTCCGATGCTCCACTCACGAAGGCCCGTCCGGGCGACCTCGGGCGCGGCGGCGGCGACGACCTGGCGTACCTCCTGGCGGAGCCGGCGTTGCAGGGCCGGCAGGTCCTTGCCCTCGGCGACCGGCTTGTCGTCCTCGCCGAGTACCCGGAAGGAGACCCGCAGGTGCGGTGGGAGCTTGCCCAGATCCCAGGCCTCCGGCGGCACGGTCACCCCGGTCATCCGGCGCAGCTGCCGGCTGAGCGCGTCGAGCAGCGGCTCCGCGCCGGGGGTGATCGCGGCCAGGGCCGCCCGGGCGTAGTCGGGCACCGGGACGAAGTTGCGCCGGATCGCCTTGGGCAGCGACCGGATCAGCGCGATGACCAGCTCCTCGCGCAGCCCGGGCACCTGCCAGTCGAAGCTCTCCGCCGGCACCTGGTTGAGCAGTGGCAGCGGGATGTCCACGGTGACCCCGTCGGTCGGGGTGCCCGGGTCGAAGGTGTAGGTCAGCGGCAGGGCCACCCCGTCGGCCCGCCACTCGTCCGGGTAGTCCGCCTCGTCCACGCCGCCCCGACCGGAGTTGATCAGCAGGTCGCGGGTGAAGGTGAGCAGGTCGGGCCGCTCCCGGCGGGTCTTCTTCCACCACGAGTCGAAGTGCCGGCCGGAGACCACGTCGGCGGGGATCCGCTCGTCGTAGAACTGGAAGATGGTCTCGTCGTCGACCAGGATGTCCCGGCGCCGGGCCCGGTTCTCCAGCTCCTCCACCTCGGTGAGGAGCCGCTGGTTGTCCGTCCAGAACTGGTGGTGGGTCTGCCAGTCGCCCTCGACCAGGGCGTGCCGGATGAACAGCTCCCGGCTCAGCGCGGGGTCGATCCGGCCGAAGTTGACCTTGCGGGAGGTGACGATCGGGATGCCGTACAGGGTGACCTTCTCGTAGGCCATCACCGCGGCCTGCCGTTTCTCCCAGTGCGGCTCGCTGTAGCTGCGCTTGACCAGGTGCTGGGCGAGCGGCTCGACCCACTCGGGCTCGACCCGGCCGGCGACCCGGCCCCAGAGCCGGGAGGTCTCCACCAGCTCGGCGGCCATCACCCAGCGCGGCGGCTTCTTGAACAGCGCCGAGCCCGGGAAGATGGCGAACTTTGCCCCGCGCGCGCCCAGGTACTCGTGCTTCTGCGTGTCCTTGAGCCCGAGATGGGAGAGCAGGCCGGGCAGCAGGGACTGGTGCACCTTCGGGGTGTCGATCTCCTCCGGCAGGTCCGCGCCGGCCCCGCGCCGGCCGTCACCCTTTTCCGCGGTACGCAGCACCTGGCGCAGCTGGCTGACGATGTCCTGCCACTCGCGGACCCGCAGGTAGTTGAGGTACTCCGCCTTGCACATCCGGCGGAACGCGCTGGACGAGAGGGCGCGCTGCTGCTCGCGCAGGTACCGCCACAGGTTCAGGTACGCGACGAAGTCCGACTCCTTGTCGGCGAACCGGGCGTGCGCCTGGTCGGCCTGGGCCTGCTTCTCCGCCGGCCGTTCGCGCGGGTCCTGGATCGACAGCGCGGCGGCGATCACGATCACCTCGGTGGCGCAGCCGTTCCGCTCGCCCTCGAGGGCCATCCGGGCCAGCCGGGGGTCGACGGGGAGCTGGGCGAGCCGCCGGCCCAGCGGGGTGAGCCGCTTTGCCGGGTCGGTCTCGGCCGGGTCGAGCGCGCCCAACTCGTGCAGCAGATTGACGCCGTCGGTGATGTTGCGCCGGTCCGGCGGGTCGATGAACGGGAACGCGCCGATGTCGCCGAGCCCGATCGAGGTCATCTGGAGGATGACCGAGGCGAGGTTGGTCCGCAGGATCTCCGGGTCGGTGAACTCGGGCCGGGACTCGAAGTCCTGCTCGTCGTAGAGGCGGATGCAGATGCCGTCCGAGGTACGGCCGCAGCGGCCCTTGCGCTGGTTGGCCGAGGCCTGCGAGATCGGCTCGATCGGCAGTCGCTGCACCTTGAGCCGGCTGGAGTAGCGGGAGATCCGGGCGGTGCCCGGGTCCACCACGTACTTGATGCCGGGGACGGTCAGCGAGGTCTCCGCGACGTTGGTGGCGAGCACCACCCGACGCCCGGTGTGCGGGGCGAAGACCCGGTGCTGCTCGGCGGTGGAGAGTCGGGCGTACAGCGGGAGGATCTCGGTGCCCAGCAGGGACCGCTTCTTCTGCACCAGCTTGCCGAGCGCCTCCGCGGTGTCCCGGATCTCCCGCTCGCCGCTGAGGAAGACCAGGACGTCGCCCGGCCCCTCGGCGGCCAGTTCCTCGACCGCGTCGCCGATGGCCTGGATCTGGTCCCGGACGTTCTCCTCGTCCGCCTCGTTCTCCTCCTCGGCCTCGGTCACCTCGACCAGTGGCCGGTAGCGCACCTCCACCGGGTACGTCCGCCCGGACACCTCGACGACCGGGGCGGGGTTGCCCTCGGCGTCGGCGAAGTGCCGGGCGAAGCGGTCGGTCTCGATGGTCGCCGAGGTGATGACCACCTTGAGGTCGGGTCGGCGGGGGAGGAGCTGCCTGAGGTAGCCCAGGATGAAGTCGATGTTGAGGCTGCGCTCGTGCGCCTCGTCGATGATCAGCGTGTCGTACTGGCGCAGCATCCGGTCGGTCTGCAACTCGGCCAGCAGGATGCCGTCGGTCATCAGCTTGACCAGGCTCTGCTCGCTGACCTGGTCAGTGAAGCGCACCTTGTAGCCGACGACGCCGCCCAGTTCGGTGCCGAGCTCCTCGGCGATCCGGTCCGCCACCGTACGCGCGGCGAGCCGGCGGGGCTGGGTGTGCCCGATCAGCCCGTTGATCCCGCGGCCCAGCTCCAGGCAGATCTTGGGCAGCTGGGTGGTCTTGCCGGAGCCGGTCTCGCCGGCCACGATCACCACCTGGTGGTCGCGGATGGCGGCGGCGATGTCGTCCTTGCGCTCGCTGACCGGCAGCTGTGCCGGGTAGGTGATCGCCGGCACCGCGGCCCGGCGGTCTGCCAGCCGCGCCTCGGCCCGGGCCACCTCGGCGGCGATCTCGGCGAGCGCCGACTCGCGCCGCTGCGGGTCGCGCAGCTTCCGCACCCCGTCCAGCCGCCGCTGGAGCCGGCGCTGGTCGCGGAACATCAGAGGGAAGAGACGGCGGTGCAGGTCGCGGGCCGTCTCGGGTGCGGCGGGTGAGGCTGGATTCTGCATGTCGTCGCCAAGGATAGGCAGCCGCCGGACGCAGCGCCCCTGGGTTACCACCGCCGGGCGGCGGCGCCAGGCGGCCTCGACCACGTCCCGCGCGTGCCGTCCCTGATCAGGCGGGTCGTCGGACTAGAGTTGCCGCCGACCGGGGTGGACGACGGGACGGGACGGATCATGCGGGACATCGACCGGGCGCTGGTGCAGGCCGCCACGGCCGTCGCCAAGCTGCGGTGCCGTAGCGACAACCACACGGTGGCCGCCGCCGCGCGGACCACCGACGGCCGGGTGTTCACCGGCGTCAACGTCTACCACTTCACCGGCGGTCCGTGCGCCGAGGTGGTGGCGATCGGGGCCGCGGCCACCCAGGGCGCCGGCGATCTGGAGGCCATCGTCGCGGTGGGGGACCGCGGCCGGGGGGTCATTCCGCCGTGCGGCCGCTGCCGGCAGGTGCTCCTCGACTACTTCCCTTCGATCAAGGTGATCGTCGGCCCGATGGACGCGCTGCGCGCGGTCCCGGTGGCCGACCTGCTGCCCGAGACGTACGCCTGGTCGGACCACCAGGTGGAGGTGCCGGCGGTGCCGCGTACCGGCGTGTGGCCGATGCCGGTGGTGCCGAGCAGCCGCCAGGCCGCGGAGGACTGATCAGTCGCCGGACGCCAGCTCCAGCATGGACGTGGGCACCGGAACCGACTCGAACCGGAGCACACCCTCCGGCACCAGCCAGCTCATCACCCGGGCGACCAGCTGCCCGGAGCGCACGGCAGGATCGTTGGCGTAGAGCTCGCGGGCCATCTGCGGGTCCACCGAGAGCACCGCGAAGCCGCGGATCCGGTCGTCGTCGCCGCCGAGGAACGGGCCGGCGGCGAGTACGGCCCCCTGCTCCACCAGCCCGGCCTGGTGGGCCAGGTGCGCGCCCTGCAACCGGTCGGCCGCGTCCCTGGGCAGTTCTGGCGGGGCGTCGGGGCGCACCAGGAGGACGACGGTGTGCTGGTCGAATCGCATGCCCCTCAGCGTAGGGGCGAAATGTGGCACGTTGCCCCGCTCGGGGAGATCGACCACCCCAGGTTAGGCAGGCCTAACCTGCTTCGCTAAGGTAAGGCGAACCTAAGCGAGAGGGGTGGGACATCCGTGACCGCCGTCGCCGTCCGGACCGTCCGGGCCGACACCCCGGGCCGTCGCCGCGTCGGCCGCCGCGTCGCGGTCACCCTGGCGGCGGCGCTCCTGCTCGCCGTCGCGCTGCTGGCCAGCCTGGCGCTCGGCAGTCGCCCGCTCCCCGCTGACGCGGTGTGGGCCGCGCTCACCGCCCCGGACGGCGGGGACGCCAGCACCATCGTCCGGGAGTTGCGTCTGCCGCGTACCGCCCTGGGGTTGGTCGTCGGGCTCGCGCTGGCGCTCGCCGGGGTGCTCTTCCAGGCCGTCACCCGCAACCCGCTCGCCGAGCCGCGCATCCTCGGTGTCAGCGCCGGCGCCTCCGTCGGCGTGGTGCTGGCCATCGCCGTCTTCGGGGTCGGCACCCTCACCGGGTACGTCTGGTTCGGTGTCGGCGGTGCGCTCCTCGCCGGCCTGCTGGTCTTCGCGGTCGCCAACCGCACCCGCGAGGGCGCCAGCCCGGTCACCCTCGCGCTGGTCGGCGCGGCCCTCGACGCCAGTCTCGGCGCCATCGTGTACGCGCTGCTCAGCATCGATGCGCGCACCTTCGAGGAGTACCGGTTCTGGGTGGTCGGCGGCCTGACCGGCCGGGATGTCGGCGTCGCCGGGCAGGTGCTCCCGTTCGTCCTCGCCGGGGCCGTGCTGGCCGCCCTGGTCGCCCGGGGCCTCGACGCGCTCGCCCTCGGCGACGACGTCGCCCGCGGCCTGGGTCACCGGATCGCCCTGGTCCGCCTCGGCGCCGGTGCCGCCGGCGTGCTGCTCACCGGTGCCGCCGTCGCCGCGGCCGGTCCGATCGCCTTCGTCGGGCTGGCCGTGCCCCACCTGGCCCGGGCCCTGGTCGGCGCCGACCACCGGTGGACCCTGCTGGTCGCCGGTCTGCTCGGCCCGGCCCTGCTGCTCACCGCCGACATCGTCGGCCGGCTCGTCGCCCCGCCCGGTGAGGTCCCAGCAGGCATCGTCACCGCCCTCCTGGGCGCCCCCCTCCTAGCCCTCCTAATCCACCGCACCCGCCTCCCCACCCCATGACCCCCACCCCACCCCCCACCCCGCCCCGGCGATCTTGCAGTTGGTGTCCGGGCAAAGCGGGCGTATGCCTCGGATTACTGGCCGAAAGTGCAAGATCGCCGTGTTTGGAGGGTCGCGTGAGGGTGGTTAGGGAGGGCGTGCTGCTGCCGGGGGGGCGGGCGGTGGTGCGGGTGGGGGCGGTCGCTGTGCAGGTTCGGCGGCGGGGAGTGCTCGTCGCTGCCGGGTTGGGGCTGCTGCTTGTCGGTGCGGTCGTGCTCAGTCTCTCGCTCGGCACCCCGTACGTCGCCCCGGTCGATGTGCTGCGCGCGCTCTCCGGGGCCGGAACCCCGTACGACCTCGTGGTGCTCGACCTGCGACTGCCCCGCGCGGTGCTCGCGGCGCTGGCCGGGGCCGCCTTCGGTGTGGCCGGCACGCTGATCCAGAGTGTCGCCCGCAACCCTCTGGCCAGCCCCGACGTCATCGGCGTGACCCAGGGCGCCGGGCTGGCCGCGACGGTGGCCCTCACCGGCGGCGCGGCCGCCGTCCTGGTGGCCCCGGCCGCGCTGCTCGGCGGCCTGGTCGCCGCGGTTCTGGTCTTCGCCCTCGGCGCCCGGCACGGGCTGGCGGCGCAGCGGTTCGTCCTGGCCGGCGTGGCGGTGGCGTTCGCGTTCCGCGCGCTGATCGAGGTGGTCATGCTCACCGCCGACCCGATCGACGGGCTGCGCGCCCAGGTCTGGCTGATCGGCACCCTGGCCGGCAAGGGGTGGACCGAGGCGGCCTGGGTCGGCGGCACGCTCGCCCTGCTGCTGCCCGTGCTGGCCTGGGCCGGCTGGGCGCTGCGCAGCGCCCCGCTGGACGACGACACCGCCCGGGGCATCGGGCTGCGGCCGGTGGCGCGGCGGATCGGTCTGGCCGCCACCGGCGTGCTGGCCGCCGCCACGGTCACCGCCCAGGTCGGCGCGGTGGACTTCGTCGCCCTGGTCGCCCCGCAGGTGGCCCGCCGGCTGGTCCGGGCGGAGCGGCCGCCGCTGCTCTGCGCGGCACTGCTCGGGGCGCTGCTGCTGGTGCTGGCCGACCTCGCCGGCCGCCGCCTGTTCGCTCCCACCCAACTGCCGGCTGGCGTGCTCACCGCCGCGATCGGCGGGCCGTACCTGATGTTCCTGCTCCTGCGTACCCGAGGGAGGCGGTCGTGACCGCGATGTTGTCCACCCGCGACCTGGTGGTCGGCTACGACGGTCGCACGGTCCTGGACGGGCTGGACCTCGACCTGCCTGCCGACGCGTTCACCGTCATCGTCGGCCCGAACGCCTGTGGCAAGTCGACCCTGCTGCGCACCATGGCCCGGCTGCTCACCCCGCGCCGCGGCAGGGTGCTGCTCGACGGCGCGGCGATCCGGGACCTGCCCACCCGCGAGGTGGCCCGCCGTCTCGGCGTGCTGCCGCAGAGCCCGCTCGTGCCCGAGGGGATCACCGTGGCGGATCTGGTCGGGCGGGGCCGGCAGCCGTACCAGCGCTGGTGGCGGCAGTGGTCGACCGAGGACGGCCAAGCCGTCGACCGGGCCATGGCCCTCGCCGACGTCGCCGGGCTCGCCGACCGGCCGGTGGACACCCTCTCCGGCGGGCAGCGGCAGCGGGTCTGGATCGCCATGACCCTGGCCCAGGACACCGAGGCGCTGCTGCTGGACGAGCCGACCACCTTCCTCGACCTCGCCCACCAGGTGGAGGTGCTGGACCTGCTGCACCGGCTGCGGACCGAGCGGGGTCGGACGGTCGTCGCCGTGCTGCACGACCTCAACCAGGCCGCCCGGTACGCCGACCACCTGGTCGCCATGCGGGCCGGCGCGGTGGTCGCGGCCGGGCCACCTCGCGAGATCCTCACCGCCGACCTGGTCCGGGAGGTCTTCGGCCTCGACTGCGTGGTCGTGCCCTGCCCGGTCACCGGCGCCCCCCTCATCGTGCCCGCCCGCACCCACACCTCGGCCGTTCCCGAGGCCGATTCGGCCGCTGTGCCAGCTGCCATGCCGGCCCCGGCCGGCTCCTCCGTCGGCGACGCCTGAGTGGCCGTCGACCCGTACCGCAACGAAAGGACCCTGATGCGTCGTCTCGCCGCCGCCCTCACCGCGGCCCTCGCCCTCGGCGTCGGCCTCACCGCCTGTGGGAAGAGCGATCCCGTCCCTGGCGCGGCCACCGGGGAGACCCGGGAGATCACCCACGCGATGGGCACCACCAAGGTGCCCGCCGAGCCGAAGCGCGTGGTGGTGCTCGACACCGACAAGATCGACACCGCGCTCTCGCTCGGCGTCACGCCGGTCGGCGCGGCGACCGCGGGCGAGGCGAAGAGCTGGCCCACGTACTTCGGCGCGGAGAAGCTCGCCGGCATCAAGGAGGTCGGGGTCCTCACCGAGCCCGACCTGGAGGCGATCAACGCGCTCAAGCCCGACCTGATCCTCGGCAGCAAGTTCCGCCAGGAGAAGTTCTACGACGAACTGTCGGCCATCGCGCCGACCGTCTTCACCGAGAAGGTGGGCGTCACCTGGAAGGAGAACTTCCTCCTCGACGGCGCGGCCCTCGGCAGGGAGCAGCAGGCCCGTGACCTGCTCGCCGCCTACGAGAAGCGGGCCAAGGACTTCGGTGCCGCGCTCGGCGACGCGGCATCGCGCGAAATCTCGATCGTGCGCTTCATCCCCGGCAACATCCGGGTGTACGGTCCGGAGTCGTTCTCCGGCATCGTGATCGGCGACACCGGCCTGGGCCGTCCCGCCCGGCAGCGCCTCGACGGCAAGGCGGACAAGCGCTTCGACGTGGTCAGCCCCGAGCGGGTCAACGAGGTCGACGGCGACGTCATCTTCGTGGCCGCGTACGGCGAGAAGGCCGCCGCCGAGCAGGCCAAGGTCACCGCCGGCAGCCTCTGGCAGGGCCTGTCCGCGGTGAAGGCGGGCAAGGCGCACGTCGTCTCCGACGAGACGTGGATGACCGGCATCGGCGTCACCGCCGCCAACAAGATCCTCGACGACCTCGACAAGTACCTCTCCGCCTGACCGCGCGCCCCCGGTGCCGCCCCGGTGGGCACCCGTCAAGATCCGCGCGCCTTCGGGGAACCTGCTGCCTCGGCATTCGTGGAGGCAGCAGCTTCCCCCGACGTTGCGCTGGTGGCTCTGTCAGGCGGCGGTGGACCAGATGGCGCGGAAGGCGGCGGCCTCGCCGGCCAGCCACTGCTCGACCTGGTCGGGCTTGATGTCGGCGGGCATGCGGTGGGCCTCGCCACGGCGGACGTCGACCAGGACCGGCTCGGCGTGCGGGAGGACCGCGTCCATGTGCCGGGCCATCAGGTGCAGGGTGGCCAGGGTGGCCTCCTCGCTCGGCGGGGCCTCGTCGAAGTGCAGGCGGATCGCCTCGGCGTGGCCGTCGGCGTACCGGACGCCGAAGTGCGGGTTGATCTTTACGGGCAGGTCGCCCAGCATGGCCAGGGCGTCCCGGGTCTGCGCCAGGTCGACGCCGGCCGGGTCGCCGAGGGAACGCAGCCACGTGGTCGCGCCCGGGACGAGGGCCTCGTAGAGCGGGCGCCAGCGCGGCTTGACCACGTCGGCGACCTGGGCCAGGTGGGTGCCGCCGGTGTGGAAGGCGACATCGGCCTTGAGCGCCTTGACGAACTGGCCGTGCGGGTTGAAGCCGTGCCGGCTCGCCCGCTGCTTGCGCAGGCCCCCGACGAAGGTGGCCTTGGTGGGCCCGGTGCGGTCCACGTACCGGGTGAATCCGAGGAGGGTGGCGTAGGGGGTGAGCGGGGCGGTGGAGGTGGGCGCGGTCACGGGCATCCTCCCAGGTCAGTGGCGCGATTAGTACATACATTCTAATCGACGGGGCTGACATCGCCCAGGGAACGAAAGGGGCCGCCCGGACATCCCGGACGGCCCGCGGAAGAAACATTCAGGCGAGGATCACCGGGTTGGTGAGGGCCGCCATGTGCCCGTCGGAGTGGCGTACCTCGACCCGGACGAACAGGGATTCCGCCGCCCTGGTGTGCCAGGTCACGGCCGCCGCCCCGGCTTCCGGCAGGGACTGGCGATGCGTGGTGCCCCGGTCGGTGTGGAAGCTGACCGTGCCGCCCGGGGCGCCGCTCACGTCCACCCGGACCATTACCGGCTCGTCCTCGGTCGCCAGCCGCTCACCGACCCCGGCGCTGCGGTCACCGGCGGAGACGGCCAGCGAGAGCTGGATCTCGGCCGATCCGGCTATCCAGCTCCGGCCCGCTCGGATGCCGGCGAGGACCGCGTCCACGCTCAGCTCCTCGGCGAAGACGACGGTGTGCGGTACGCCGAGCTGGCCCGCGAGGTGGGTGTCGCTGTTGCCCATCGCCGGCCGCCACCGGCCTCGGTGGATGTCGAAGGCCAAGGTCCGGCCCCACTCGGCCAGCGCCGCCTCGTTGTCGGCGTTCCACGGCAGGTCCGAGCGCCACTGTCCGTTCCACACCTCGACGACGTCGAACTCCTGATAGGGGTACATGAAGACGCCGGAGGGGTAGGGCGCCTGCGGGTGGGCCGCCACACACAACCCGCCGGCGCGATGCACCTGGTCCAGCTGCCCCTCGATCACGTCGTCGCGGACGCCGTACCGCCACTCGACCACCTGCCCGGCAGGGACGCCGAGCGCCAGCCAGTGCCCGGCCCGGGTGGTGACCTCCTGGCCGAGGACCACCAGCAGGTCGTCGCCGGCCGGTTGGGCCCAGTCGGCGTGCGTGTCGCAGGTGTTGTGCTCGGTGACCGCGAGGAAGTCGAGCCCTGCCGCGCGGGCGGCCACCGCGAGCTGCGCCGGCGTCAGCTCCCCGCCAACCGAGCGCGACGAGTGCACGTGGCAGTCGCCGCGGTACCAGCCGGGCCCTCGGCCGGCCACCCGCCTCGGCGGGAACTCCGGCGAAGGGATCTCGTCATCCCTGACCATCCCGGCACGCTACCGAGGCGACCGTGCCCGGCGCCGCCCCGACGGAGGGCTGTCCGCTACAGCTGGCCGACGTCGGTGATCCGGACGACGGCCGCGCCCACCTCGTCGGAGGCCGCGAGGTCGACCTCGGCGCTGATGCCCCAGTCGTGGTCACCCTCCGGATCGTCGAGGATCTGGCGTACGGCCCACCGCTCCCGGCCCTGCTCGATCATGAGCAGCGCCGGCCCGCGGGCGTCCGGACCGACCCCGATCTCGTAGTACGCCTCGAAGTACGGCTCCAGCGCGTCGGCCCACGCGTCGGCGCCCCAGCCGTGTTCGGCGTCCAGCTCGCCGAGGAGATCCCAGCGGCGCAGGGCGGCCAGTTCGACCCGGCGGAACAGCGCGTTGCGGACCAGCACCCGGAACGCCCGGGCGTTGCGGGTGACCGCCGGCGGCCGGTCTTCCAGCGAGGCGGCCACCTCCTCGACGTCGGACGGGTTGCGCAGCCGCTCCCACTCGTCGATCAGGCTGGAGTCGACCTGCCGGACCAGCTCGCCCAGCCACTCGATGAGGTCGACCAGCTCCTCGGTCTTGGCGTCCTCGGGCACGGTCTGCCGCAGCGTCTTGTACGCGTCGGCGAGGTAGCGCAGGACGAGGCCCTCCGACCGGGACAGGCCGTAGAACTGGACGTACTCGGGGAAGGTCATGGCCCGCTCGTACATGTCGCGGACCACCGACTTGGGGGAGAGCTGGTGGTCGGCGACCCACGGGTGCCCCTGCCGGTACATCTCGTACGCGGACTCCAGCAGCTCGGCCAGGGGCTTGGGCCAGGTCACCTCGTCGAGCAGCTCGAGGCGCGCCTCGTACTCGATGCCCTCGGCCTTCATCGCGGCGACCGCCTCGCCGCGGGCCTTGAACTGCTGCGCGGAGAGCACCTGGCGCGGGTCGTCGAGGATCGACTCGATCACCGACAGCACGTCGAGGGCGTACGCGGGGGACTCCCGGTCGAGCAGCTCGACGGTGGCCAGGGCGAGCGGCGACAGCGGCTGGTTGAGCGCGAAGTCGAGCTGGAGGTCGACGGTGAGCCGCACCCGCCGGCCCT
Source organism: Micromonospora sp. NPDC007271 (assembly GCF_040634005.1). Lineage (NCBI taxonomy): Bacteria > Bacillati > Actinomycetota > Actinomycetes > Micromonosporales > Micromonosporaceae > Micromonospora > Micromonospora sp. NPDC007271. The sequence continues at coordinate 12,053 of NZ_JBEYER010000102.1, read as the reverse complement.
GCTCGTCGGGCTCCGGCAGCTCCTCGACCACCCCGCCGGCCCGTAGCGCCCGGTAGATGGCGATGGCCCGGCGGATGTGCCGCCGCTGGGCAGCCCGGTCCTCGTGGTTGTCGGTGAGCAGGTGGCGCATCGAGGCGAACGCGTCGCCGGGCCGGCCGATGACGTTGAGCAGCATGGAGTGGCTGACCTGGAAGCTGGAGGTCAACGGCTCCGGCTCGGCCTCGACGAGGCGATCGAACGTGGGCTTCCCCCACCCGATGGATCCCTCCGGCGGCTTCTTCCTGACCACCTTGCGCCGCTTCTTCGGGTCGTCGCCGGCCTTGGCGAGGGCCTTCTCGTTCTCGATGACGTGCTCGGGGGCCTGCACCACGACCCGGCCGAGGGTGTCGAAGCCGGCCCGCCCGGCCCGGCCGGCGATCTGGTGGAACTCGCGGGCCTTGAGCAGCCGGGTCCGCGTCCCGTCGTACTTGCTCAGGCCGGTGAAGAGCACGGTGCGGATCGGCACGTTGATGCCGACGCCGAGGGTGTCGGTGCCGCAGATGACCTTGAGCAGCCCGGCCTGGGCCAGGGTCTCCACCAGGCGGCGGTACTTGGGCAGCATGCCGGCGTGGTGCACGCCGATGCCGTGCCGGACCAGCCGGGACAGGGTCTTGCCGAAGCCCGACGTGAAGCGGAACCCCCCGATCGCGCTCGCGATCAGGTCCTTCTCGGCGCGGGTACAGACGTTGACGCTCATCAGCGCCTGGGCCCGTTCCAGCGCGGCGGCCTGCGTGAAGTGCACGACGTACACCGGGGCCTGCTTCGTCTCCAGCAGCTCCTCGAGGGTCTCGTGCAGCGGGGTCATCGCGTACGAGAAGAGGAGCGGGACCGGCCGCTCGGCCGAGCGGACGACGGCGGTCGGCCGACCGGTGCGCCGGGTCAGGTCGTCGACGAAGCGGGTGGTGTCGCCGAGGGTGGCGGACATCAGGATGAACTGCGCCTGGGGCAGCTCGATCAGCGGCACCTGCCAGGCCCAGCCCCGGTCCGGCTCGGCGTAGAAGTGGAACTCGTCCATGATCACCTGGCCGACGTCGGCCCGCGCGCCCTCCCGCAGCGCCAGGTTGGCCAGGATCTCGGCGGTGCAGCAGATGATCGGGGCGTCGGCGTTGACGCTGGCGTCGCCGGTGAGCATGCCGACGTTCTCCGCGCCGAAGACCTCACAGAGCGCGAAGAACTTCTCCGACACCAGGGCCTTGATCGGCGCGGTGTAGAAGGTGGTCCGGTCGTCGGCCAGGGCGGCGAAGTGCGCGGCGACGGCGACCAGGCTCTTGCCGGAGCCGGTCGGCGTATTCATGATCACGTTCGCCCCGGAGACGATCTCGATGACCGCCTCCTCCTGGTGGGGGTAGAGGTCGAGGCCGCGCTCGGACGCCCAGCCGGCGAACGCGTCGTAGAGGGTGTCGGGGTCGGCGCTCTTCGGCAGCGCGGCGGTGAGGGTCATAGCGCGTCCATGGTGCCTGGATCATGCCCCGCCGCGCCAACCGGGCCACCCAAGGTGTTAAGAAGGGGCCCCTTTACCTCGCCGGGCGTTAAGAAGGGGCCCTTCCTTTCACGTGGATGAGGTCGAAGACGGAGCGGCCGGCGGTGAGGGCGCGGCGCTCGAACTTGGTCACCGGGCGGTGCGCCGGGCGGGGCGCGTAGTCGCCGTGCACGTCGACCAGCTCCGGGTCGGCGGTCAGCGTCGCGCGCATCGACTCGGCGTACTCGGCCCAGTCGGTGGCGCAGTGCAGCGTCCCGCCGGGCGCCAGCCGGGAGCGCAGCAGCGCCACGTGCACGGGCTGGATGATCCGACGCTTGTGGTGGCGGGCCTTCGGCCAGGGATCGGGGAAGAAGACGTGCACCGCCTCCAGCGACCCCTCCGGCATCGCCCGGACCAGGTCCAACGCGTCGCCCTTGGCCACCCGGACGTTGGTCAGCCCGTGCCGGTCGACCAGGTCGAGCAGGTTGGCAATTCCCGGCGTATGCACCTCTACCGCCAGATAATGTCGGTCCGGGTCGGCCGCCGCCATGGTGGCGGTGGCGTCGCCCATGCCGGAACCGATCTCCAGCACCAGCGGCGCCCGCCGCCCGAACAGCGCCGCCGGATCGCACGGTCCGTCGAGGTCGGCGATCTCCAGGCCGTACGCGGACCAGAGCCGGGTCAGCGCGTCGCGCTGCCGGTCGGTCATCCGGCCGCGACGCGGATGGAAGGTGCGGATGCGGGCGGAGTGGGCCGGGGGCGCGGGGTTCTGGTCGGTGGCGGTCACAGCGACCCGAGCGTACGCGACCGTTGCCGCGGAACGGATGTGATGTACGACCGAGGGTGAGAGGATTCATCCCGAAAGGCAACAGCACGGGCGGTCCGCCGCCTGGCACCGCCGACGCGACGGCTCCCGGTCGCGGGGCGCGGTGTCCGACGCGTCGGGCTCGCGGTTGTCGGCGACGGCTCCAGGTCGCGGCGCGGCGTCATCCGCGCCGAGCTGGAGTGGCCGGAGCCCGAGAGGGGGCATGGTGTCAGTCACGCGACGCGCGGCGCTGCTGATCGCGGCCGCCACGTGCACCGCCCCGCTGCCGGCGGCGGCGCCCGCCCTGGCCGGCCCGCCCGCCGCGCTGGCCGTAGTCGCACCCGCCGCCGAGCCGGCCACAGTCCCACCGCTCGCTGCCGCACCGCTCACCGCCGTGCTGGCCGCCGCCGAGCCGGTGCCCGGTCCACCGGGTCAGGGTCAGCCGCAGCCGCCCAACGACCTGATCTTCGTCGAGGTCACCCCGAGCACGGTGGAAGTCGGTTTCCTGGTCGGCATCCGGGCCAGTTGCCGGGAGAACTCGGTGCCGGCGATCGTGGCCTCCGACGCCTTCGGCCGGATCCAGGTGCAGCCGCAGCGCGGGTTGCTCACCGCCTCGCCGATGGTCAAGGAGCGCACCCGACCGGGCAACTACCGGGTCAAGCTGGAGTGCCCGAGCGGGCAGACCGCCTCGACGATGCTCCAGGTCGTCAAGGCCGCGCCCAGCCGCACCGCCGCGCCGCCCAGCCGCGGGCCGGCGACCGGCTTCGGCGGCACCGCCGGGAGCGGCCTCGGCAACCTGCTGGTGCCGGGCGGCCTGGCCCTGATCGTGGCCGGTGCCGTGGTCGGCGTCACGGCGGCACGTCGACCTCGGACCGTCCGTGGCACCGCCCGCCGCTGAGCCCGCCATGGCCGTCGGCTCCGTTCCCCGAGCGTCCACCGGGGCCGCCCGCGCCCGGGGGCGTCGTCCCTGGTCGGCCCCGCTGGCCGTGGTGCTCGTGCTGGTCGGGATCTTCGCCACCGGGGCCGGGCTGGGCCGGACCGCCGGGCCGTTCGACTGGGTGGACGCCACCGGCTCGACGTCGGGCGCGGACGAACCCGCCCGGGCGTCGCAGCCGGCGAGCCGCCCGGTGACCCTCTCCGTGCCGGCGATCGAGGTGACCGCGCCGATCATGCCCGTCGGCCAGGCGAAGGACGGCTCGATCGACGTGCCGCCACTGAGCCAGCACGACCAGACCGGCTGGTACGACCGGGGTCCGGTGCCCGGCGAACCGGGCCGGGCGATCATCGTCGGGCACGTCGACACCAAGCGCGGTCCGGCGGTCTTCTACCGCCTCGGTGAGCTCAAGCCCGGGGACCGGATCGAGGTGACCCGGGCGGACCGGAGCGTCGTGGCCTTCACGGTCGACACCGTCGAGTACTTCGACAAGACCCACCTCCCCGCCGACCGGGTCTACGGCGACCAGGGTCCACCCGGGCTGCGCCTGATCACCTGCGGCGGCGAGTGGGTCGGCGGGCGGACCGGCTACGAGGACAACGTCATCGCCTTCGCGTCCCTGGCCGACACCGGGGCACCCTGATCGCTCAGCCCGCCTTCACGGGCCTGGTGCCCGGCCGGCGGCAGCGCTGCCCACGGACGGCCGGGCGATCGTGACCAGCGCGAGCAGTCGCCCGGCGACCAGCAGCACCACCGGAAGCAGCTACCACAGCCCGAGGTCGCCACGGATCGTGACGGTCAGCAGGATGACGCCGGCCACCGCCAGGCCCGCCGAAAGCCGGCCGGCGGGGTCGCGCAGGGCCGACCGGTGCCGCCAGATCAGCCAGACGACCGGCAGCCACGCGACCACCGCGACGACCATCCCGAGGAGATCCACCAGCGAGGGCCCGTGCGTCCGGCTGAACGAGAAGAGCCGGGGCCCGGAGTCGGGCAGCGCGATCAGCAGCCCAACCGCGGCCGAGCCGACCAGCCAGACGAGGATGCGCCTGGGTACCGACGAGCGGATCATGTCCGCATCATGCCGTGACCGGTCAACCGCCGCCGACCACCGGCTGCCACGGGCGCAGCGACACGACCGCCACCCCCGCGGTGGCGTAGTACGGGTCGGCCGCCATGATCTCGCGTACGGCCGCCGCGTCGCCGTGGAAGACGAGCAGCGCGCCGGAGTCGTCCGGCCAGGGGCCGGCCGCCACCAGTTGTCCCTGCGCGTGCAACCGCGGTGCACGCCTGCCGCATCCGGCTGCTGCCCGCCGAGGCGCTGCGCGAACTCCTGCACGAACTGCCCGCCGTGCGGGACCACGTGTTGCGGCACGTCGCCGCGCAGGTGAACCGTGACCGCCGGGCCCGGATCCGCGTCGCCGCCTCCCGGCCGGCCACCCCGGGCCCGTCCCGGGTCACCGTCAACCGGGCTCTGCGGGTGCTCGCCGCGGCGGGCGCCGTACGCACCGAGCCCGGCGCCGTCGTCGTGCTCGACCCGTTCCGGCTCGCGGCGGCCGGGGGCGCACTGGACGAGCGTGTCAGGAATCATTGACGGAGCACGGCCGCGCCGAGCGGTGTACGCCGATAGCGGATCTCGTGCCGGTGTCGTTCCCCGGCGACGAACCCGGCGTCGCGCAGCACCGACAAATGCTCGGAGACCGTCCCGGCTGCCAGCGCGTGGCGGTGGGCCAGCGTCGTCGTGCTGGCCGGCTCGTCGAGGCTGAGCAGCAGCAAAGCCCGGGTCTTGCCGATCAGCCGGCCCAGCGCCGCGTGCCGATCGGCGGACAGGGGCTGCCAGAGCGTGCCGAGCCCGCGCGCCGGATAGATCAATGTGGGCTGCCACGGTGGGTCCACGATGACGACGACCTGATCCCACTTGAACGCGCTGGGCACCAGGACGAGCCCCTCGCCGCGCAGGTCGCGGTGCTCGTCGTCGCCGTACTCGCGGGTCAGCACGCCGTTGTTCCAGCGCAGGCGTGGATGCAGTTCGGCGAACAACCGGTCCAGGCCGCCTTCGGCGAGGCGTCGGGTCTGGAAGCCCACATCGGCGTCGAGCAGCCCGCGTACCTGCGGCCAGACCGGTGCGACCAGGACCTCCCACGCCTGCCTCACGAGTGCGACCAGCGCCTGGAGCGCGACAGCCGGGTCGCCCAGCAGAAGCCGTCCGGCCGCCGACTCGGCCGCCCCCGGGGTGTCCACCAGCGACCGTCGCAGCTCCGCGCGTACCCGATCAAGGTCGGTGGCCGCCACGGCCGCGAGCTCGTCCTCGAACCGGGCGTGTGGGCTGACCGGAGGCGGCGAGAGGAAGTCGGGGGTGTAGCCGCGACGCGGCTGGAGCAGGGCGATCGGCCGCAGGTCGAGTGCCCGCGGGTCGACGGTGTCGAGCCAACGGCGGTGCGGGCCGACGCCCTCGCGTGGGGAGAGCAGGCGCACCGCGGACAGCGTCTCGAGCATCGGTGAGATGGCGAAGCGGCAGCGCCGCAGGTCGGCAGGGCTGAACCGCAGCGTGACCGCCATCCGCACCACCTTCCGGACGAGGAAGAGATTCGGCCAGTGCCGAATCAGTGGCGGCCACGGTACCAGCGATCGCAGAGTTCTCCCGTCAGAACGAACGATCATGGGGAGGACGAGATGAACCCGACTGCCGACTGGGAGCAGCGCAGCGCGGACCTGTGGGCGGCCTTCAACGCCGCGCCCGACGACTGGGACGAAGAGGAGTTCCGCGAGCGGGTCGGCGCCCTCGCCGACGAGTTGGGGCCGGATCATCCGGTGGCCGCGTTCGAGCGGGCCTGCGCCTGGGACTCGACCGGCCATTCGGACAAGGCGGTTCCGCTCTATCGCAAGGCGCTGGAGCTGGGGATCGACGGTATCCGCCGGCGGCGCTCAGTGATCCAGATGTCCAGCTCGCTGCGGAACACCGGGCAGCCCGAGGAGAGCGTCCGGCTGCTGACCGAGGAGCGGGAGCGCGGCTCCGACGAGCTCGACGACGCGGTCAGCGCGACGCTCGCGCTGGCTCTGACCAGCGTCGGCCGGGAGCGGGAGGCGGTGTCGGTCGCCCTCGGTGCGCTCGCCAAGCACCTGCCGCGTTATCAGCGCTCGATGGCCAACTACGCCCGGCTCCTGGTCGAGTCCGACTGATTCGCCGGACCAACGCTGGTCAGCCCCTGCCGGGCACCTGCTGGACCACGTCGAACTCCAGCAGCGTGGCCCCGGTGGCGACCGGCTTGCGGGGCTCGCCGCCCTCGCCGCCGGCGTGTGCGGCCCGGGAGGGCCCCTGCGCCCACGCCTGGTAAGCCTCCTCCGACTCCCACTTTGTGTAGACGAAGTAGCGGCTCTCCCCGGCCACCGGGCGGAGCAGCTCGAAGCCGAGGAAACCAGGCGAGTTCTCCACCGCGCCGGCGCGGGCCGCGAACCGCTTCTCCAGCTCCTCGCCCGCGCCCGGCGGGACACCGATCGCGTTGATCTTCACGACTGCCATGCGTCCCACCCTACGGGGTTCAGAACGCCTCGACGGCCGGCACCAGGTCGGCGTCCACCACGATCGGAGCGTGGTCCGAGGGGGCCTTGCCCTTGCGGGCCTCCCGATCCACGTACGCGGAGCGGACCGCGCGGGCGAACGGCGCGGAGGCGTAGACCAGGTCGATCCGCATGCCCTTGTTCTGGTGGAACATGCCGGCCCGGTAGTCCCAGTACGTGTACGGGTGTGGGCCCTTCATCGGGGTGGGCACGACGTCGCTGAGCCCGAGGTCGCGCAGCGCGGCCAGGGCGGCCCGCTCGGCCGGGGTGACGTGGGTGGAGGTGACGAAGAGCGCCGGGTCCCAGACGTCGGCGTCGGTGGGGGCCACGTTGAAGTCCCCGCACACCGCCAGCGGCGACCCGGTGGCCAGCTCCGGCTCCAGCGCGTCGCGCAGCGCAGTTAGCCAGGCCAGCTTGTACACGTAGTGCGGGTCGTCGGGGGAGCGGCCGTTCGGCACGTACACCGACCAGACCCGCAGCCCGTCGCAGGTCGCCGAGATGGCCCGGGCCTCGGGCAGGGGAAAGCCCGGCTCGCCGGGGAAGCCGACCGCCACGTCGGCCAGCCCGACCCGGGACAGGACGGCCACCCCGTTCCACCGGCCGTCGCTGTGGCTGGCCGCCTCGTAGCCCAGCGCGCCCACCTCGGCGACCGGAAACGCCCCGTCGGGGCACTTGGTCTCCTGCAGGCAGACGACGTCGGGCTTCGTGGTGGCCAGCCAGTCCAGCAGCCGGGGCAGGCGGGCCTTCACCGAGTTGACGTTCCAGGTCGCCAGGCGCATGTCTCCAGCCTGCCGCATCACCGGCCGCCCCGCCGCATCGGCGCAGCAGGGTGTCGCTCCGCTTCAGCGAGCCGGACCGCGTGCCGTCGCGGGGAGCCGGCTGGCCCGGTCCGGCGTCAGCGTTCCGGAGTGCCGCCCGGGCTGGCGCTGCGGTCAGCGTTCCAGACTGTCGGCCGGGCCGGCGCTGGTCGGGTGGTCAGCGTTCCGGGGTGTCGCCCGGGCGGGTCTGCTCGGCGAGGAAGCGTTCCAGCTCGGCGCCGAGCTCGTCGGCGGTGGGCAGGGGCCCGCTCTCGGCGGCGAGCAGGTTCTTCTCGCCGCGCCCGCGGGCGAACGCGTCGTACTGCTCCTCCAAGGCCTGGACCAGGGTGACGGCCTCCTCGGTCTGGGCGACCTGGCGGTCGATCTCCAGTCGCACCACCTCGGCTGCGGAGCGCAGGCCGTCCCCGGGCAGCAGCAGCCCGGTGCTGCGCGACACCGCGGCGAGCAGCGCCTCGGCGGCGGCCGGGTACTCGGTCTGGGCCACGTAGTGCGGCACGTGCGCCGCGAAGCCGAGGGCGTCGCGGCCCTGCTCGCCGAGGCGGTACTCCAGCAGGTGGCCGACGCTGCCGGGCACCTGGACCCGCTGGAGCCACGGCTCGTGGCCGGCGATGAGCTCGCGGCGGGTCGCGTGCGCGGTGACGCCGCTGGGTCGGGTGTGCGGCACCGCCATCGGGATCGAGTTGAGGCCGACGGTGAGCCTGACGCCGAGCCGGGTGGCCAGGCCGGCGACCGCGGCCACGAAACGCTCCCACTGCAGGTCCGGCTCGGGGCCGGTGAGCAGCAGGAACGGGGTCTGGTCGTCGTCGCGCAGCAGGTGCAGCTCCAGCGCCGGGGCGTCGTAGTCGGCCCAGTGGTCCTCGGCGAAGGTCATCATCGGCCGGCGGGAGCGGTAGTCGAAGAGCTGGTCGATGTCGAAGCGGGCGATCGGCCGCGCATCGAGGGAGGTGAGCAGCTGCTCCCGGGCCAGCCGGGTGGCGTTGCCGGCGTCGACGAAGCCGGTGAGCGCCTGGATGAGCACCGGTTGCCCGAGGTCGGGCAGATCGTCGGTGAGTTCGTAGAGCTCGTGTGGGTCGAGCACCGGTGGAGACCTCCCTGGGAACGCGCGTCCGGGCGGGGCCGTGCCGGCACGGCCTCCCCGTCCGGGCCAACGTACCGGCCGCCGTGGTCCATTCCGTTACAGGCCGGAGGATGATCACGATTCGGCCTCGCCGCTGCGCCGACCGGGGCGAATCGGCTGATCTTGCCGGCAACTTCCGACAGTAGGGGGATGCCAACATCGGCCGAAAGTGCGAGTTTGTCGATCATCGGCCGATCGTCGGAGGGCGGTGAGGTTCCTGCCTCGGGGGGCAAGCCTCCACACGGTCCGGAGGTTCGACCGTTTCGCGAGGATCCATCCACCTTGGTCCGAGGTGTGGTGCGGCATCCGGTCTGAGGGCCGGAAACTGTGGCCAGAGCCACCTGCTCACCCTCGGTTACCAGGGTTTCTGCCCCTTAGCCTCGTCGAATGCGTGACGACGGCACCCTCGACGACCAGTACGGCCTCGGCGGATCGGCTGACCGTTCGGACGATATCTCTTCCACCGTTCGGTCAGCCGGTTCCGCGGAGCCGACCATCCCCCGGCGCTTCTCCCTGGGATCCCTCCGTACCCGCCTCGGCGGCCTCGCTAACCTCCTCGCCAACCCCCTCGCCGCCCAGCCCGGTCGCAGCAGGATGGCGGTCGCCAGCGGCGCCCTCTGCTGCCTCGGCCTGATCGGAGTCAGCCAGGTCGCCACCGGCGCGGCCGACGACCCGGCCACCCCCGCATCGGCTCAGGAGGTCGCCGAGCGGGCGACCGCCGACGCCGCCTCCCGCGGCACGGCCCGGCAGGCACCCGCCCCGACGACGTCGAGCGCCACCCCGGCCGCCACCTCGACCCCGACGGCGAAGCCCACGCCGACCGCGAAGTCCACGCCGGCCGCGAAGCCGAAGCCCAAGCCGAAGCCCAAGCCGACGCGGATCGCCCCGGTGGCCGGGCTCGACCGGGACCAGATGGACAACGCCACGACGATCGTGCGAACCGGCCGAGACATGGGCGTACCGCGCCGCGGCCTGGTCATCGCGGTGGCCACCGCCATGCAGGAGAGCAACCTCTACAACTACGCCAGCGGCGTGCTGCCCGAGTCGCAGAACTACCCGCACCAGGCCATCGGCTGGGACCACGACTCGGTGGGGCTGTTCCAGCAGCGACCCAGCAGCGGCTGGGGCGCGGTGGGCGACCTGATGAAGCCCGCGTACGCCACGAGGCAGTTCCTCACCGCCCTGGAGCAGATTCCCGGCTGGCAGAACATGGCGCTCACCGATGCCGCGCAGGCCGTACAGATTTCCGCGTTCCCCTGGGCGTATGCCCAGCACGAGTGGCGGGCCACAGAGGTCGTCAACGCGATCCTCAGCTGACCGGCGGCCACTGTGGAGACTTGCCCGGCGGTGGCCCCCGGGTACCGGAGAGTTGCCGGCCCCGGGTACACATTGACCGGGGACCGCGGACGGAGGACGCCATGTCACGAGCGCCGGCTGAGGGAGCGCGCCGTCGGGTGGGCCAGCCGTCGCTGACCCACCGGACGGCCGGTAGCGCGACCATCGGGAGCCGCTCGTGACCGACCCCGCACCCGTCGACCGCGAGTCCACCGCGCCCGCGCCGTCGGCCGTGCCCGAGGCGCCGCCGCCCGCCGTGCCTGAGGCGCCGCCCGCCACGCTGTGGGACCGGATGCGGGACGACCCGCAGTACGCCCCGGAGCACCTGGCCCTGGAGGCGGTACGCCGGCTCGGGCCGGAGGCGGCGCGGTGGGTTGCCCGGGAGCGGGCGCTGCGCCCCGGGGTCACCGCCGACGAACTGGCCGACCAGACGGTCCGCAAGTTCGTCAACCAGGCACGGCTCTCCGGCGCGGTGTCCGGCGCGGCCGGGCTTCCCGGAGCGGTGATCGACGTGGGCGTGCTGGCGTGGACCCAGGCCCGGCTGGTGCTGCACGTGGCCGCCGCGTACGGTGTCGACCCGGTCGAGCCCGACCGGGCCACCGACCTGCTCGTGCTGCAGAAGGTGCACAAGGTCGCCGAGAGCGCCCGGCTCGCCCTCGGCGTGGCCGCCGGGCGGGAGCGGGCCGGCGCGCTGTTCGGCATGGCCGGGGAGCGGCCGCTCGGCAGGGTGATGCTGCAGCTCGGCTTCCGGCTGGCCCGGATGGCCGGGGTGCGTGCGGCGAAGCGGGTCGCCGCCAAGGCGGTCCCGGGTGCCGCCATCATCCTCGGCACCTGGGCCAACTCCTCGGCCACCCGGGACCTCGCCGACCGGGCCCGGCAGCTCTACCGTGGCGACCGCGGTCACCTGCCCGGCCAGCGCCATCCCTGACCCACGCCGCGCTCCCGCCCCGCCCGCCTCATGATCACCGGGTCGCTGGCGGTCGGATCGGTCCCGAACCAACCGGGGCTCAGTCGGTGGCCCAGCCGGCCGGAGCCCAGGTCACCTCGGCGAGCCGGCCCTGCCCGGCGGCGTTGGGGTGAAACCAGTCGAGGGGGTTCACGTCGTCCAGGCTGAACCGGGCCCGGTGCGCCGCGCCCCGTCCCAGCGGCAACGGGACCCGTACGCCCGGCAGGCGGCGCGGAGCTGGTCGTCGTAGGCGTCGATGCGGTCCCGGAACCGGGCCCGCCGGGCCACGGCGGCCGGCGTGGTCGACGCCGCGTCGGCCAGCAGGGCCGGGCAGACACCGTGCGACCAGGCGCGTACGGCCCGGGGCTCGGTGTGCCCGAGCTCCCAGAGGCGGTACAGGTCAGGAATGCTCACCACCAGCACCCGGGCCTTCGGTCGTCCCTCCCGCAGCACCCGCAGACCGGCGTCGACCTGCCTCCGGAAAGTGGCCACCGGGGTCATCGCGTCGACGTCGTCGCGGCAGGCGTCGTTCGCGCCGATCAGCACCGTGACATAGTCCGCCTTGTCGCGTACCGCCGCGCGGGCCTGCTCGGCGAGCCCGGCCGCCCGGGCCCCCGGCGTCGCCCGGTCGTACGCCCGCAGTTGCGGGGCCAGCTCACGCAGGCGGCGATAGTGGCTGCGGACCCGGATGCCGTCGCCGGTGGACCAGGAGTTGCGCTCGCAGCTGACCAGCACCAGGCACGAGCCGAAGCCGGTGGTGATCGAGTCGCCCAGGGCGGTCATCACCGCCGGGCTGCCCGGGCGCGCGGAGCCCGACGGCCGGGGGCGCGCGGAGCCGGCCCCGTCGCAGGCCAGCGCGATCAGCGCCGCCAGGCAGGCCAGCGCGGCAACCCAACGTCGCGGCATCCCACCCCCGCCCACCCCACCACCACCACACCGACCCTAACCACCCCACCCCCACCCCCAGAACCCCCAACCCCACCCCGCCCGGCCGGGCTTGCGGAACAGTCCGATGTAGGCGGAGCGGGCCTGTTGCCGCCGGTCG
>NZ_JBEYER010000101.1:0-24751 GCF_040634005.1 Micromonospora sp. NPDC007271 | reverse complement strand
GCATCCTCGCCCGGTACGCGGCGGAGGGGATCACGACAGTGCTCGTGACCTGCACAGGTCACCGACCAGCTCGACCACGATCTGCGCGCCGTGGACGGGCGGTGCGGCGACGGGCCCGGCGGGGTCAAGCCGGGCGACCCAGGGCACGACCCGCAGGCCGTGGTAGCGATGCGCCGGGCCGAGCTGGCGGCCAGCTGCGAGGCGTTGAGGTCATGCACCTGGAGACGCTAGCTATGCCGACTCTGGGTTACGCCCTGCGGCTACGAACGTTCGGACGGGTGCGACGGAGAACTTGGCTAACAGCCGGTGGAACGCTCCATGTTGATGCTTGAACAGTCGACGAAATTCGTCACTCAGGGCTCGTTGTGCTACCGGAGCGACCTAGGCTCCGCTCCATGTCTGGTATCTCTCGCCGCGGGGTTCTCGGCGCCATCGCCGGTGGCGCAGCCCTTTCTTTTCTGCCCCCATCACTGCTGAAGGCGATGGCCGCGCCGCTGCCGCCCGGTGGTATGGATGCGATTGAACACGTCATCATCCTGATGCAGGAGAACCGTTCCTTCGACAACTACTACGGCACCCTCACGGGCGTGCGTGGCTTCGGCGACCGAACGCCGCTGCGTCTGCCCGCCGGGGCCACCGTCTTCGAGCAGCCGCGGTCCGGCGGTGGCAAGGTCCTGCCGTTCTCGGCGCGGCAGGCGGCGGTCGACGCCGGCCGCTCGGAGAGCGACATCCAGTACCTCGGCTCGCTCCCGCACGGCTTCTCCGACGGCAACCGGGCCCGGGCGAACGGCTGGTGGAACGACTGGGTCGCGGCCAAGGGGCAGAGCACCATGGCCTTCTACGACCGGCGCGACATCCCCCTCCAGTACGAGCTGGCCGACCGTTTCACCATCTGCGACGCCTACTTCTGCTCGGTCTACGGCTCGACCAACCCCAACCGCAACTACTTGTGGACCGGCACGACCGGCTTCGAGCCGGGCGGCGTCAACCGGGCTGTCACCAACGCCGCGTACTCATACACCCACGCGGGCTATGACTGGACGACCTATCCCGAGCGACTGGAGGCCGCCGGCGTCTCCTGGCAGATCTACCAGGAGTGGGACAACTTCACCGACAACGCGGTGGAGTACTTCCGGCCCTGGAAGGAGATCGGCCGGAAGATCCTCTCCAAGGTCAGCGGCCCGTACTCCACCACGGAGCAGTTCTACGACGGCCTGTGGGGCAAGAGCGCGGACCAGCGGAAGGCCGCGCTGGCCCAGTTCCAGCAGGGTGTCGACTCGCTGACCGAGGCGGAACGCCGGCTGTTCATGCGGGGCGCCTACCGCTCCGAGCCGGACACCCTCGTCCAGCGGATCAGGTCCGACATCAAGAACGGCACGCTGCCGAAGGTGAGTTGGCTGGTTCCGACGGCGGCGCTCTCCGAGCACCCCAGCTCCTCCACCCCGGTCGGCAGCGCAAACCTCATCTACGATCTCCTCGACGCCATCGCGAGCGACCCGAAGACCTGGTCGAAGACCGCTTTGTTCATCAACTTCGACGAGAACGACGGCTACTTCGACCACGTGCCAGCCCCGGTCGCGCCCCGGCCGGACTCCGGCAACAGCGACGACTGGTTCAACGGCCTGCCGGTCGGCCCCGGCCCGCGGGTGCCGATGACGGTGGTCTCGCCGTGGACGGTGGGCGGATTCGTCTGCTCGGAGGCGTTCGACCACACCTCGGTCATCCGGTTCCTCGAGAAGTGGACCGGTGTCCAGGAGCCCAACATCAGCGCCTGGCGCCGCAGCGTGTTCGGCGACCTGACCTCCGCCTTCGACTTCAACCGCGGATACGCGCAGCCCAAGGTGCAGCAGCCCGGCCCGGTGCCGTCTGCGGTCGGCCGCTGGAACCCCCTACCGCCGAAGAACCAGTCGCTCCCGGAGCAGGAGGCCGGCACCCGCCCGACGCGCCCCTCTCCGTACCGGCTGTCCCTGCGGGCCGGCGTCACCGGCTCCGGCGTCCGCCTCCGCCTCGACAACGCGGGCACCACCGCCGCAACGTTCACCGCCTACCCCGGCGACGGCACCGCCCCGCACGCGTGGACCGTCTCCGCAGGCGGGAGCGCCGACAACACAGTCGAGTACGGCGCCGACGGCTACGACCTGCAGGTCAGTGGCCCCGGCTGGTCCGTCTGGGAGCTGCGCGGCACCGGTGTGGGCGCCGAGGCATACCTGGTCGAGCAGGCCATCCCCGGCCAGGTGAAGGTCCGGTGCACCAACCCCTCCACCGTCACCCGCACGCTCCTCGTCGGCGAGTCCGTCTACCCACACAACCCCGGTGACCACATCCAGACCGTCACCCTCGCGCCCGGCGAGACCCGGACCGTGCCGATCCACCTCCCCGACCACGGCTGGTACGACGTCGTGGTCGTCGACCAGGGAGACCCGGCGTTCCTGCGCCGGATGACCGGCCGCCTGGCCGACGGCAGGCCCGGCGTCACCGACCCGGCGACCGGTACCGCCCCGGCGCTGGCCGCGACAATCACCCTCCCGGAGCCGCTGCCATTCCTGGACACGCCGTTCGCGCAGGGCAACCCGGCTGATGTCGTCGTCACCGTGCGGAACCAGGCCGACGCCAAGCTCGACCACCTCTCGGTCGCCCTGCTCGCCCCCTCCGGCTGGACGGTCGAACAGACCACCGCAGCGCCGGCGGTGGTCGCCGCCGGGGATTCGGTCGATGTTCACTTCACCGTCACGCCCGCCCCGAACGCCACCGCAGGCAGCCTGGTGGTCGCCGCCCACGGCGACAGCAACGGCCTGCTGAGGCTCGCCGACACACGTGTCCACCCCCGGGTCGCCCCCGCGATGAGCGTCTCGCTGACCGGTCCGGCGAGCTCGCCCGGCACCGACGGCACCGTACTCTCGCCAGGCAGGCCGGTCACCGTGACCGCCACCGTCACCAACGCCGGCGGCACCCCACTCACCGGCCTGGCCGCCACGCTGGCCCTCCCCCCGACGGGCTGGACCGCCACCCCCAGGGGCGACACGCCGACGGCCGTTCCGGGCCGCTCCTCCGCCCGCCTTGAGTGGGACGTCGTCGCGCCCGCCTCGGCGGCGCGCGCCTCCGGCAGCGTCAAGGCGACCATCACGGCGAATCTGAGCGGCAGTGTCCAGCAGGCGACCGCGTCCCTGTCCGCCAAGACCGGGCCCGTCATGACCGGCTACCTGCTCGCGGAGGACTTCGAGTCCATCGCCCCCGCGCTCGCCCCGGCGACCGACCTCAGCCGGCCCGGCCTGCTCGGCTGGACCCGAACCACACCCGAAGGCTGGACGGTCACCAACGCACCGACCATGCCGCAGGGCACCCGGGAGCTGCAGGGCTGGACCTTCCTGTCCAAGCAGTTCTGGTTCCCCGGCGGGCAGAACCGCCCCAACTTCTGCCGGTCCCTCGGCATCGTCGCGGTCGCCGACCCCGACGACTGGGACGACACCGGCAGCCCGTCCAGCCGGGGCCGGTTCGACTCGACCCTGACCACCCCCGCCGCGGCCATCCCGTCGGGCACCTCCACCCTTCACCTGGGCTTCGACTCCCATTACCGCCAGGAGAGCCCGCAGGAGGCCGAGGTCACCGTCCAGTTCGACACCGGCGACAAGGTCCAGCTGCTGCACTACAGCAGCGCGACCTCCGGGAACACCAACCAGGGCAAGGACCAGGAGAACCGACTCGTCCGGCTCTCCTGCCCCGTCCCGGCTGGGGCCACGTCGGCGAAGGTCAACTTCCGGATCTTCAATGCTGGCAACAACTGGTACTGGGCGATCGACAACGTTCGCCTGGGCACCAGCCCGATCGCCGACGCCTAACCGGCCAGCGGCCTGACCGCCTCCGCGCGGAGATGCATTTCTACCCCGCGCGGAGCAGTGGCTGCCACAGCGGGCCGGCCTCCTTCGGGCCCTGCCTGCCGTGATGACCGCGACACTGAGCGAGTGACCGGACGGAAGAAGCGGCCTGAGCCGTCGGCGGCTGGACGTTCAGCGGCGTTGTTCTCGGCCGGAACAGGCAGCGGCACGGATGAGGCTACGGATGGTGATGATGGCGTCGGCGAGGTCGAAGTAGGCGTTGATCACGTCTTCTTTGCGTTCGTAGCAGCGTTGCAGCCGGTTGAAGGCGTTGTGCCAGGCGTTCGTGCGCTCGACGTGCCACCGCCGGGTGGCCTGGATGGGGGCTTTGACGCCTTTGCGGGCGATCTCGCCGGTCAGCCTGCGGGCGGTGAGCAGGTCGCGGGTTTTCTGGGAGTCGTACCCGGCGTCTAGGTGCACGGTGATGGTGGCGGGCAGCGGGCCGAGGTCGTCGAGCCGGTCCAGGGTGGATTCCAGCAGCGGGGAGTCGTGGCGGTGGGCGCCGGCCAGGACGCGGCCCAGTGGGATGCCGCGGGCCTCGACCATGACCGAACGTTTCATGCCTTGCTTGCCGCGGTCGACCGGTGAACGGCCGGCGACCTCGCCACCGCCGGGCGCCTTGGTGATGCATCCATCGACGGCGAGGTCGTCCAGCAGTAGCCCGACGAGACGTCGTAGGCGTTCAGCGCGATCGTCTTGAGCTGGGCGAACACACCCAACTGGATCCACTCGTCGCGGCGGTTGCGGATCGTGGTGGCCGAGCAGGTCGAGTCGGCGATGCCCTGGTAGGAGCAGCCGAACCGCAGCACCTGCAGCAACTTGTCGAACACGATCCGGTCGGCGATACGCCGGTGGTGACAGCCCAGCGGATGGGTGGGATCGGTACCGGCACGGGGTGGCAGCAGCGCGGCGAACTGGTCCCACAATGGGTCGCTCAGCCATGATGGGACAGCGGGCACAGGCGTTCCAGTGATCATTGGGCGTAGGAACCTTCATGATCACAATGCCTGTGCCCGCCTCCTGCCCAGCCCATCCCCGCTGACCTATTTGCGCGCCCTCTAAAGCCGGGGGTCTGCGCGCTACGCATTTCGATCAAGAAGTCGTCCAGCATCACCTGCACCGCCCCTGTCGGTTCGATCAGCGTACGTCCCGCAACAAACCGGCGGCCCGGGCGGTGTCCGCTCAGGTCACCTCAAGTCGTCACCAGCGATCCTCGCCACGGGCATGGCCTGCGCGGACGGCAACACCTCTGAGTGTTCGCCGAACGCGCCGATCGGGAAACGAATCCCGATCGGCGCGTCGCGGAAGGTAGGCGCTGGTATCAGCCGAGGTGCCGGGCGAAGAACCGTACGGTGCTGTCCAGTTCGAAAGCGGGGATCTCCCCGTGCTTGCCGGGGTTGGCGTGCAGGGTCTTCTCGACAGAGGCCAGGGCGTCGAACAGCGCCAAGCCCTGGGCCCGCGGCACCCGCTCATCGTCCCACTGCAGCAGAAACTCCACCGGGACGGTGATCCGCGCGGCGACCTCCGCTGATGCCAGCGCCCCGCCCAAGCCCAACACCGCCGCGCGGACCCGGGGTTCGGCGGCAACGAACGGAACGCCGAGCCCGCAACCCAACGAAACTCCCCAATAGCCCACCGGACCAGCACCCACGTACTCGAGATCCTGGACCGCGTCCAGGACCGCCCGCCACTCGGAAACGGTCTGGCGAGCCACAAGCGCCTGGAAACCAGCGAGCAGCGGAGCCAGCTCCTCCCCGGCATCCACACGGGCCTGGTTCTCGGTCGCGATCCGGTCGTACTCCTCATCCTTCGGCCGGTCGCCATGGCCGGGTACGTCCACCGCCACCACCGCGAAATCACACTCGGCCACGAAGCGGCGCGCACGGGCCACGATACCGGGGGCCCTCTTGTGCTGGCCGCCGCCGTGCCCCATCAGGATGAGCGGACGGGTACCGGCGGCACCTTCTGGCGTCCACAGCACGCCGGGAATCTCACCGAGGGTGAAGAGTTGTTCGGAGACGCCGTCGAACGACGTCTCAGAGCTGAAGCGCATAGTGTTTCGGGCCTTTCGGGATGCCTTCTGCGGGCACTCCCTAAGCCATGCGGGGGAGGGAGCCCCGACCTGTCATAGCGTTGATCGGTCTCACCTCCTCAGTTCACAGCAGTGCACGGCGGCGCCGAACGTATCACAAGATCTATGTGGCCGTGGACGCCCCGGTCACCGATGACGTCGCCGACGAGGAGGTCGTGGCGACCTGCGGCCGGTCGGCGTGGCGGTGCTCCTGGCCTAGGATTGCCCGGTGGTTCGTAGATGGACCGCCGCCCCTCGAAACGGTGAGAGTCGTATGAGCATCCGCGTGTACCGCAACGCCGCCATCCACACGGGAGACAGCGGCAACCCGTTGGCCCAGGCCATGGCTGTGGACGGCGATCGCCTGCTGGCCGTCGGCGGGGAGGCGGAGGTACGCGAGGCCGCGGGCCCGGGGGCGGAGCTGATCGACCTGGAGGGCGCCGCAGTGCTCCCCGGGCTCTACGACGCCCACATCCACACCGCGCAGTACGCGCAGAGCCTGGGCGCCGTGGACCTGCGCGAGGCACGCTGCCTGGACGAAGCCCTCTCCATGGTGGCCGCGCACGCGGCGCGGCTGCAGCCGGGCGCCTGGCTGTTCGGCGGCCGGTGGAACAGCAACACCTGGGATCCGCCGGCGCAGCCGGACAGGTACGCGCTGGACTCGGTCTGTCCCGCGCTGCCGGTCGCGTTGCCCAGCGTGGACGGCCACACGGTGTGGGCCAACTCCGCGGCCCTGCGGCTGGCCGGTATCGACGCGCGCACTCCCGACCCGGTGGGCGGCGAGATCGTCAGGGACGCTGGCGGAGAGCCGACCGGCCTCCTGCGCGAGGCTGCCTCGGACCCGCTGCGCGACCTCATGGTCTCCCCCGACCTGCGCGACCTGCTGCACACCGCGCAAGAGGAGCTGCTCGCGCTCGGCCTGACCAGCGTGCACGACATCGACGGCGAGGACTGCCGGGCCGCGTACCTGGCCCTGCGTGACGCTGGCGAGCTGAAGCTGCGGATCCACAAGGCGATTCCGATGGTTCATCTGGAGGCGGCCATCGCCGAGGGCCGCCGCACCGGGCAGGGCGACGACTGGTTCCGCACCGGGCCCGTGAAGATCTTCAGCGATGGGGCGCTCGGCTCACACAGCTGCCACATGAGCAAGTCCTTCGCCGGTGAGGCCGGCAACACGGGCATCGCTGTCACACCGTACGAGGATCTGGTCAGGCTGTTCACCAGGGCCGCGGGTGCCGGCATCGCGGTCGCCACGCACGCCATCGGCGACCGGGCCAACCACCTGGTCATCAATGCCTACGAGGCGGTCGGCCGCGCGCCGGGGCTGCGGCACCGCATCGAGCACGCGCAGCACCTGCGGCCCGCCGACCTGGCCAGGATGGCCACGCTGGGCATCGTCGCCTCGATGCAGCCGGTGCACTGCACCAGCGACATCGACCTGGTCGACTCCCTGCTGGCCGGCCACGATCTGGCCTCCTACGCCTGGCGCGAGATGTCGAACGTCGGCGTCGCGCTGGCGTTCGGCTCCGACGCCCCCGTCGAAAGTCCCAACCCGTTCGCCGCGCTGTACGCCGCGGTGACCCGTGCCCGCCCCGACGGCACGCCCGTCGGCGGCTGGCAGCCTGAGCAGCGGCTGAGCATGGCTGAGGCCATCAGCGCCCACACCTTGGGCGCTGCCTACGCTGCCGGTGAGGACGACCGCAAGGGCGTCCTCGCGCCCGGCAAGCTTGCCGACTTCATCGCCGTGGACACCGACCCCTACCGGGAGTCGCCGGACGCGGTGCTGCGTACCAAGGTCATGACGACCGTCGTCGGCGGCGAGGTCCGCTGGCAGCGAACCTGACGGCGCCCCGCCGTTGGACGATCCTCTCCACGCTCGCTGCTGGCGCCCGCCGCGCGACGGCGAGGCGTCCGGCTCCCGGGACGTGCCGGGTCCCGATCGTCGAGCGCCCGAGGATCAGGTGGCCTTCCTGAGCCACTGGCCATGCGGTCACCGCACCATCGTGTAGTCGTCGGCCGCATCCCAGACACGTACCCACCCGGGCGGGAGGATTGCCGCCCTGCTGGCGGCAGATCGATGCACCCGCGTTAGGTCCACAAGACCCGCAAGCCAAGATCAGCGTGTTTTCGCATTCAGCTACAGTCGTCAGGTGCTCGCTGCCCGCACCGCCGTGAGGGCCCTCGTCGTTCTCGCGGTCGTCGATGTCTTTTACACGATCGTCGCCCTCGCGGCGTACGAGCATCGGGTCGGTGTCGTGACCCACGACGGGTCCGGCACAGTGGAGATGGTCAACAGCCTGGTGCCGCTTCGTGAGCTGTCCTCGGCGATGCTCTGGCTGCTGCTCCTTACACTGGTTGCCGCCGTCGCTGGCGTCGTCAACTGGGGCATCCGGAGCCGGCGCACCGGGCTCCCGCTCGCATCCCCAGCGTCAGTGGCCGGCTGGTGGATGAGCGCCATCGTCGCCGTGCCCCTCAACCTGATCGCGGCCATGCGGTACCTGTCCGTCACCGCGCAGGGCGGCGAACACATGCGTAGCGTCCTGGCCGAGGCCACCCTGCTGATGGTCACCGCATCCGTCGCACTCGTGATCACCACTGTCGCCGGTGTCCAGGTCATCCGGCGCACCGCAGCAGGCCAGCAGCACAGCGCCGATGCCTGGGGACTGTCCGAGTAAGGGCGCTGTCCCACGTTCCGGCTCTGGCTCACATTCGGTGGTGACGAAGCGTGGTTGGCGGGGTTGAGGTCACCATCTTGTCAGGGCCGTTGTTTCGGGTTCGTCACGTCATTCCGCGCTGGCCGGCGTGGGCACCGGCTGAACTATTCCATCGATGGCTTCGAACGTTCTGCACCGCCACTCCTGGCCGGCGCACAGCCGGATCAGATCGGCGACGTGGCCTGGACCCACTGGTTCGCGTGCGAACAGTTCGTCGAACCGCTCTGGTGCGTGCCTGGCGGCGACGAGCATCTCGGGGTAGTTCACCGATGGGTCGTCAAAGGGAATCCGCATATCAGCCAGGGGGATGCGTTCGCCGTCGCGCCACACCCGCACGGTGAGCCAGTGCGGATCGACGGGACGCACTCGCCATCGGTAGACCCCGCCATCGACGACGATGCGCCGCACGCGCTGCTTCGGCATGCGCTCCCGCCTCCTCCTGCGACATGATCGGCGCTGGCACAGCCTAACGGTCTATGTCACTGAAGTGGACCCGTTGGAGCGCGGGAGCCGGTGGCAGGGCCCAGCGCCGTCATAGCACTGCTGATCGCTGCCGGGCCCGTCGGCTCGGCGTACCCGGCGCGGTTGTCGTGACGGCGGGGCTGACCTACGGGGTCGGGCGCTGTTCGCGTGGGTGCCGGTGCGCCGGTGACCGTGCCTGAGCGGATGGCGGCTCCGGGGGTCACCCTTCGCGGGGCTGGGTCACGGCGAGAATATTGCCCTCGCTGTCCTTGAACCAGGCGCCGCGCATCGTCGGGTACTCGGCGACGCCGTTGGTCGTCTTGAGACCAGGGAGGTCGTACTCTTCGAACGTCACGCCGCGCCTCCGGAGGTCCGCCATCTCGGCGTCGAGGTCGGCGACCAACCAGGCCGCCAACGTATGGGGCGCCTGCCCAGCGTTGGAGGTGGGGTAGACGAAGAACTGCGTTCCGCCGGACTCGAAATGCACGGCGTCCTCGGCCTCCCGCGAGATGGTCAGGCCAAGCGTGTCGCGATAGAAGCGCTTAGCACGTTCCATGTCGCTCGCTGGGATGGCCGCCTGCACCGGCGCCTCTGTCAACATGATGGCTACCTCCTGCGACAGCGTAACCAGCAGGAGGCCAACAGGATTCCGTTTTGTTCCATTTTTGGCAGGGTCGTGGCCGCTCTGGGGCTCGTCGCGTGCCAAGCTCCGCCCCGCCGAGGCACTTCGTCACGGCGTCGGCACCTTGAGCTGCCGACGCCGTGACGGAATGCCGACCTGGCGGTTTCACCGCCGACGACACGGACCACCTGGCGCGGGGCGGCTTCAGTCGTCGCGCCCGGCACCGCGATCGGGTGCGCTCATGTCCCCCGTCCCGGGCGTGCCATCGACGAGCCCGTAGCGCAGGTACACGATGCCCTTCGGACTGGCTACCGGCGGTTCGAGGAGTGTGACGTTCGTGGGCACCGCGCCGCCGTCGAACACCTTCTTCCCGACGCCGAGCACGATCGGATGCACCCAGAGGTCGAGACGGTCGAAGAGCTTCCCGCGCAGGAGGGTCTGCACCAGGTTCAAGCTCCCGACGACCTTCACGTGCTCGTGCCGCTCACGGATCTCGCGCACCGCGCCGGCCAGATCCGGGCCGAGCTGCGTGGACCCGGCCCACGAGAGATCGGGCCGGCCGCGGGAGGCCACGTACTTCGGGACGCTGTTGAAGAGCCTGGCGATCTGGTTGTTCTCGCCCTCCTGGTGCGGCCAGTAGGCGGCGAAGATGTCATACGTCCGCCGGCCGAGCAGGAGGGCGTCCGTGCCCTCGTACGCGGCACCGACCTGCGCCCCGGCGACCTCGTCCAGCAGGGGTGCCTGCCAGCCGCCGAACGGGAACCCCACCGGGTCCTCGTCGGGGCGGCCGGGCGACTGCCCGACGAGGTCGAGGGTTGCGAACAGCTCGATGTGGATGAGGCCCATGCCGTACTCCCGCTGAGTTGGTGGTCTCGGTCGGGAGGTAGACCTGTGGGCGCTCGCAGATTCATCGCTGCGACGGCACCCAGCTTCGTGCTCGTCGACCGCCTCGCCCGGTGCATGCCGTAGTAGCCCGCTCAGCCGCCGATTGACACTCCGAGAATGTCGGCGTACCGGCCCCGGTGCAGAGACAGGTCCGGCCACGCCTGGATCAATGGGCGCGTTCCCGGTCAGCGCCCCGGCTCTTCCGGGGTGCCGGTTCGCCGGTTGTGATGGTCCAACAGCCTGGACAGCAGCTCGGTCAACCGCTGTCGCTCCTCGGGTGACAGCGGAGACAGCAGGTCGTCCTGGCAGTCGGCCAGCTGCTTCTCCAGTCGCCGCAACTGCCGCTTGCCCGCGGCGGTCAGCGAGATGATGTTGCGCCGCCGATCGGCGGGGTCCGGCGCACGCTCGACCAGTTCGCGATCGGCGAGCTCGTTGATCGCCGCCACCATGTCGCTGAGGTGGATGCCGCTACGGCGGCCCAGCGCGGCCTGGCTGGCCGGGCCGAACTGCTCCAGCGTCGCCAGCAGGCGGTAGTGGTAGCCG
This sequence comes from Micromonospora sp. NPDC007271, assembly GCF_040634005.1. Classification (NCBI taxonomy): domain Bacteria; kingdom Bacillati; phylum Actinomycetota; class Actinomycetes; order Micromonosporales; family Micromonosporaceae; genus Micromonospora; species Micromonospora sp. NPDC007271. The sequence continues at coordinate 13,582 of NZ_JBEYER010000101.1, read as the reverse complement.
CGGGCGCCGACGGACGAGAACCCCTCGGCCACCAGGCGGTGCGCGTGGTTGGCGGTCTGGGTGAGCAGCCAGCTGGGCAGGCTCTCCCACCTGGCGGGCGTCTCCTCCGATGGGCTCTTCACGCCGGCAAGCCTAGCGAATCGTTGGAGGCACCAATGATTATGGTATCGTTCGGTCATCGAACGTTTGTCATCCGAATGTTTGACTGTCGAATGAATTCCCCTGGAGTTGAGGCCATGATCAAGCCGTTCCGCATCGACATCCCCCAGGCCGACCTCGACGACCTGACCGACCGGCTCTCGCGCACCCGTTGGCCCAACGAGGTCGCCGACGCGGGGTGGGACTACGGCTTCCCGCTGGCGCGGCTCAAGGAACTGGCCGAATACTGGCGCACCGGCTACGACTGGCGCGAGCACGAGGCCAAGCTCAACGAGCTTCCGCACTTCACCACCGAGATCGACGGCCAGAACATCCACTTCGTCCACGTCCGGTCTTCGAACCCGGACGCGCTCGCGTTGGTCCTCACCCACGGCTGGCCCGGTTCGTTCCTGGAGTTCCTCGAGATGATCGAGCCGCTGTCGCGCGACTTCCACCTGGTGATTCCGTCCATCCCCGGCTTCGGGTTCTCCGGGCCGACCCACGAGCGCGGCTGGGATGCCGTCCGGGTCGCCCGGGCCTGGGCCGAGCTGATGCGCCGCCTGGGGTACGAGCGCTACGGTGCGCAGGGCGGCGACTTCGGCTCGGGCATCTCCACGGCGCTCGGCGCGGTGGCGCCCGAGCAGGTCGTCGGGGTGCACGTCAACTACCTGCCGACCCGGCCGGTCCCGGACGCCGACATTGAGCTATCCGAAGCGGATGAAGCGCGGCTGGACAAGGTCCGGCAGCTGATGGCGAACCGTCCGCCGTATCAGGCTCTGCAGGCGCTCACCCCGCAGACCATCGGCTACGCGCTGACCGACTCGCCGGTCGGCCAGCTGGTCTGGATCGCCGAGCGATTCGCACAGTGGACCGACCCCGCCACACCGGTCGACGACGATCGGATGCTCACCGACGTCTCGCTGTACTGGCTGACCGCGACCGCGGCCTCCTCGGGCCGGCTCCACCACGACGCCCCGCGCGGGAGCCAGCAGCCGTGCCGGGTGCCGCTCGGTGTGGCGGTGTTCGCGCACGACATCACCCAATCGGTGCGACCGCTGGCCGAGCGGCTGTACGACATCCGGCACTGGTCGGAATTCGAGCGCGGCGGCCACTTCGCCGCGATGGAGGTGCCGGAGCTGCTCGCTGCGGACGTCCGGGACTTCTTCCTCACCCAACTCACGAACGACTAACGCCACCCGTCAGGAGGCACCCCTCCCCCGCCGTCCGCTGACCGATCGCGAACCACCTGAAAGCAGCAACCTGATCCCGTACGCTCCTCGCTCTGCAGATCCACAAACCGTATGCTTCGGCCGTGTCAGAGCCGGGGTCCCGTTTCGTCGCGGCGCGGTTGCTCGTGATCGGGCAGCTGGCGATGGTGACTCTCTATCTGGCGGGCGCGGTCATCCCGTACCTGTTGAATTTCACCTTTCAAGGGACCGACCACTGCTCACCGACGACCGGATGCCAGGCGCCCAGCGAGGTGTTCGACGGGCCGATGTTGGCGCTGGTGACACCAGCCATGATCATCACAATTCTGGGGCCGATGGCCGCGGTCCTCCTCCTGATGTCGTTCACCGCCCTGGCCAGAAGGCGCCGGGAGATGTCCGACGCACTGCGGCTCTCGATGTACGGGGCGGCCGGGCTCACACTGGCCTTCCTCGTCTTCACGCTGCTGCCGCCGGGCCGGCTGCTGCTGAACTGGGTGCTGGACTGATGACGAACGGACTGTGGCGGGCACAGTTGGCCCTGGTGTGGGCTTTCGGGCTCGCGGTCTTCTTCTTCCTCTTCGGGCTGCTGGGCGGGCCGCACGGCGGAGACAGCAACAGCGTGTACGACATGGTGTACGCGCCGCTGGGTGAGGGGCAGTCGGTGCGCGGCTCGCTGGCTCATCCGTTCGCCTGGTTCACCATGCTCGCCATGGCGGTGGCCTGGCTGGCCCCGCTGTCCGCGGCGCTTCTCGCCTGGCGCGGCCGACGCGCATTGAAGGGCGAGGGGGAGCCGGCGCTGCGGGACCGGATCCGGGCCGGCACTGTCGCGGCCTTCGTCATCGTGCTGTCCTACCTGACGCCGGTCGGCTGGACGCTGGTCTACGGGCTGACCCGCTGGACGATCATGAACATCTGGGGCGAGGGCCCGGACGCGGCACAGTTGGGCTGAGCGCATCTCCTCATCGCGGTCGACCTGCGAGGAGGGCCGGAATTCGGGGCGGAACCCGCATCCTTTCCAGGGTCCTGGTCGTCCGTCAGGTGACCGCACGGGCCGGTATCGGGTTCCTACTCCCCAGCAGGGCCATCACCCTCCGACAGCCGCGGCGACAAGCTCCCCTACGGCCGGCCGGACATGGTCGTGACGAGCCGACGCGCGGCCTCGGCGAGCCGGCTGCGCCCCGGCTTGGCCGCCAGCGCGGCCAAGCCGGGCAGGTCGGCCGTATGCCGACCGGCGCGGGCGGCGTTGCCGGCAAGCGTCATGACATCGGCGAGTCCCGGCCGCTGGCCGGCGGCCAGGAGCGCCGGCAACGCCGCCGACGTCACCTGCCAGACCGCGTCGTGCGCGCCGGCCTTGATTGCCTCGGTCAGCGGCCGGACGATGCGTTGCAGCACGATCTGGTTGGCGCCGGCCAGTATGCCGACCTCGGCGCCGACGCTGGTGCTGTCCCAGTCGGGGCGGTGGGCGAGGGTGATGAGTGCGTCGCCGGCTGCGAGGCGCACGGTCTCCCGGTGACTGGCCAGCGCGTACGCCAGGGTCGAGGACATCGCCGCGCCGACCGGGCCGTCCGCTGCGGCGAGGCCCTCCAGGAAGCCGGTGCCGGGGTTGCCCCGGTCGACCGTGGCGGCCACGTACGGCTGGATGTGCGCGGCGGCCAGCTCGCGGTGTGACGGGGTCACCATTGGCCACAGCGCCAACGTGGGCATGCGCCACCCAGTGTTGGCCCGTTCTGTGGCGGTACGCGGGTCGGCGAGCTCGCACGGAAACCCCACCGGGTCCAGCATCGCGATCCGGCGGCCCGAGAAGTAATGACTGCCTTGGGCCTCCTCGACCCAGGTGCGCGGCTCGGCACCGGCTACGAGCCAGTCGGCGAACCGACGGCCGGCGGGAGACGCCAGGCGCGCCGCTGCCGCGTGGACGGCGGCGTCCACCACGCGAGGCAGGCGGAGCAGGGCCTGGGTGAGGTCCGCGTCGCCGGGCTGCCAGCCGTCGCGTTCCGCCTGCTGCAGCAGGCTCAGCACCCGGTCCGGGTCCACGTGACCGGCGACCGTGGCCGGCGTGGCCAGCAGCGCCGGTGGCGGGTCGCTGGCCAGCCGCACGGCCAGTTCGGCGCACCGGCGCTCCACGAACAGCTCCAGCGGCGCACCGGATATCTGGTACGGCACCGGCCGACCGATGGCAGCGGTGATGAGCGACTTCCACCGGCCCGGCCACTGCGGCATCACCGGCTCCAGCACGCGAGCGGCGGCGGCACGGTCGCCGCGGGTCGCCCGCACGAGGCCGTCCAGGATCTGCTCATGGCGGACGGGATCATGGTCACCCGTGCGCAGGACCGTCGCCAACTCACCGGCGAGGGCGCCCAGGTCCAGCGGTGGCGGCAGCTCGGCCGGCAGGTCGGTGCTCAGCGCCGGAGCGGATGTCGGCGCCGAGTACGTCGCGCCGAGCTGCGCGGCGAGTCGTTCCGCAACGACACCGTCGAGCGCCGGCAGCTCGGAGCGCAGCCGTTCCCGGAACGCCTCCGGCAGCACGGGCAGCCGCGGCTCGATGAGGTCGAGCGTCCGCTCGGCGAGCTCGGGCACCGGGTGGTGCAGCCCGATGACGAGCCCGTCCACGACGTCGTCGAGCGGCAGCGAGCGCAGCCAGGCGAGATGGGCGCGGACCAGCTTCTTCTCCGGCCTCGAGAGCATGCTCTGGGTGATCTCCGTCAGGGTGGCCAGATCCAGCGGAGTGCGCCGGTGCAGCGCCCGCAGCGACGTGTACGCGAAGTCGGCGACCGTGGACATCGGCGCAGTCAGCAGCCCGACCAGCTCCTGGCGGTGTCCGGCCAGCTCGTCGGTGGTCGGTGTCACCTGCTTGAGCATGCCGAGGTACGGCTGGAGCAGGCCCTGTCGTCCACCGGAGCGGAGCCGGCGCAGGCACCCGGCGATCACCAACCCCCGCTCGACGCGCCCACGCTCGGCCAGCTCCACCACGGCGGTCGGCCAGGCACGAGCGCTCCCGTTGGTGAACGCCGCTGCGACCCGGTCGTCGTCGAACAGGTACGGCAGCACGTGGTGGAACCAGGGATCGTCGGCCAGGACGTCGGCGAGGGGCCCACCGCGCCGATTCGCCACGTACTGCGCGACGGCGCCGGGCGTGTCCGGTGGCCCGGCGCCGACGGCCCGCATCAGCGCCTCCGTGAAGGGCCATGGCGTCGCCCGGCCCCGGGCTCGGCGTGCCATGCCGCGGGCGAGGGTGGTGCACCAGGCGGTGCCCCGAACCCGGAGCAGACCCGGCACCAATTCGGGAAGCGCGCGCAGCGGCGGCCCCGCGGACCACGGCCGATGCAGCCGCTTCACCGCGTCGGTGGCCGTGGGCGTGCACGCGAGAATGGCCAGTGCCAGACCTGCCCGCCGAAGCTCGGTCTTCCGCCTGGCGGCCTCGGTGGCCTGCCGCTCGAGGTGCCACCGTCGCCTGCTGCGGTCCTGCTCCCGTTGCCGCAGTCGCTGCCGGGCGAGGTACGCGCGGAGCTCCTCGGGGTCTCTCGGCGGCTCTCCGTCCGCCGGCGAGTAGAAGAACGCGAACCCCCCGGTCGTCGGCAGCTCGGGCTCCGGCTCGGGTTCCAGCGGCGGCAGGACGACCGGCTCCGGCGTCGCGGGTGCCGGGCTGTGCCCCTCCAGCAGCGGCAGCAACGCCGCCCGTTCCTCGGCGTCGATGCCGGCAAGCGTCTCGGCCAACACGTCGAAGTCGGCGTCGTCGATGCGCTCGCACACCTCGTGCCAGACGTCACTCATCCCGCTGCCCCGTCTGCTCGCTGATGATGGCCGCCACGGCGTGCTTGCACGGGCCGCGTCGGCCCTGGTGTTCCGCCCACCACACGCAGGTGCAGGCGTACTCGTCGCCGCGGCGATGGACGAGATAGGTCGTCTCGCCGGAGGTCACCTCGGCGCCCGCCGCGGTCATCGTCACCCGCCCGCTGTCGGCAAGGATCCGCGCCGCAGCCAGCCGAGGGTGCAGGGCGGCGACCGCATCAGCCCGGTACGGCAGCGGGCGGCGGAAGGAGGACGCCGCGGCAACGTCGTAGCCCACCTGACCCGCTGCCGCCAGCGCGGCCAGAGCCGACGTGACCCGGGCGGGGTGCCAACCGGTGCGTACCGCGATCGACGCACGGTCGATGACCGGCTCGGCGGCCAACACCATCTGTAGCGCGTCGGCGTCGGCGACCGCGGTGTCGGCGCTGAGATCGGCCAGCAACTGCCCGTCGCCGGCGAACCCGTGGTTGACGGCGGCCGACAGCAGCAGCGTGAAGCGGGCGGTGCCGAAGTCCAGTACCCAACCGCTCACCTGGGCGGGCGCCCCACTGACCGGCGGTGCGTACAGCGCGACCGTGCGGGCCAGAGGAAGGAGCGGGCGCAGCACCGACAGCCGGAACCCGTCCGCCACACAGACCGCGCCCGGCACCGGCCGCGTCGTCGAGCGCCACCCCGAGCCCGCCGGCACGAGCCAGCGGCTCTGCCGGCCGGTGCGCGCCGACATCTCGGCCAGCAGAGCGACGGCTCGGCCGGCAGGGATCTCCAGCCGCAGGTCGAGCGGCAGCACTTGAGCCGCCACTTCGGCCAGCCCGCGCAGCCATCGCGCCGGCAGCGGCACCTGCTTCTCCACGATCCTGCCGTCCAACGTCGCGACCGCGAGTTCGTCGGCCCCCACCGACAGGCGCAGCGGGTCGGCGGGGCCAACGCGCGTCAGCGACTCGTACAGCGGCGGGTTGATGTCCACGTTGGTCGTGCCGTGGCCGGTCCACGCGCCGTCGAGCTCGGCGGCCGCGAGGTCGAGCCGCCCGTACAGCCCGCCACACGTCGACAGCGCCTCCAACCGCAAGCGTTCGCCGTCACCGGTCACCACCGGATCGCGGCCCGGCGACATGGCAGCGCGAGCCTGGCGGAAGTCCGCACGGGCGATGTCGGCCAAGGCCAGTAGGCCGCCGGCCACCACCCGCGGCGTCCGTACGAAGCCGGCGAAGTACTGCTGTTCGTCGGCGCGGTCCGGCGCCGATGTGGCCAGGGCGAGGTGACCGCCGGTAAGCGCCGAAGCGTACGGGTAGACACGGGTGTCCACAACGGACGGCGCCGGGTTCAATTCGCTGGTCCTTCCGTCCCCGTTCAGCGGTCCAGCGCATCGTGCCACGTGATGACCAAGTCGTGGTGCCGGCCACGTCGCCGGTTGCAGCGAACACCTCAGGATCAACAATCAAGTTCGTGAGCCTGAGGCAAGGACACCGCCCCCGGGTCCGGTTCAATGGCGCGATGCCCACGGAGCGGCGCGGAGCGGGTGCTGTCGGTGGGCACCTTCACCAGCCACAGCACGGCGGCCTGGTCCCCCGACAGGTCACTGCTCGCCGTGACGGGCCCGCCGGACCCGGCCGCCCAGATCGCCGAGCGGGCACGGCTGGTGGTGGCCGACCCCTCTGGAGGCGGGTGCGCTGGCAGGTCGAGCTGGGCGAACGGCGACGGCTCGCCGGCCGGGCCGCCTGGAGCCCCGACGGGCGACGGATCGCCCTGCTGGCATACGACGGCTGCGCCACCCGCTGCGCCGACACCGCCGAGACCCGGCATGGGCACGACGCAGCATGAGACGCCTTCGGCAGACCAAGACCCGAAGCCCTCTGGGATCCGCCCCCGAACTCCGGCCCTCGTCATAGATGCCGATCAGGAGATCCGCTCAGAGACGGACCAGCGCCGACGCCATCGGCGGCAGAGCATGGGCCAATCCCATTGCGCGTGGCAGGATCCTCGGCGTGCCGCATCCTGACGAGCCGGCGCTTGTCGCGTACGTCGCTGAACACTCCTCCGCGACCGCGCTCGCCGTGTACGACGCCACCGAGCCTGCCGCGGCCTTCGCTGCCCTGCAAGCTGCGGCGGCGGAGATCTCCCAGATCCGCCACCCTGCGGAGCCGGACACCGCCCTGCCGAACTGGTGCGCGGTCCTCGACGACGACGGTGTACCCGTTCTGCACCTGGACATGAAGGATGAGATTCGCTACGCGGCCCTGGTCGTCCGGATCGTCCTGGACCAGTTGGCCGGCGGCCGAGTCGACGGTCGGCTGGCCCCGAAGCGCGAGCCGAAGTCGCCGTTTTCCCATGATCCAAGGGCCGCCCGGTACGACGGCATGGACCCGCTGACCGAGCTTGACGGGCGTGGACTGCCTCCCGGGTTTCCCGCCGACTTTCCGGTACCGGAGCGGGCCACCCTCGTCCTCGCCGAGCGCAGCCGAACCGGTGCCGTCGAGCACGCGGCGTGGCGCCGGTCGACCGGCCCATTCACCGGCTATCTCGACCAGTTGCGGGCATACGGCTGCACCTTCGGGGCTGTCCCTCGGCTGCTCACCGTCGGCGACCCTGGCAACGTGCAGTACACGCTGTGGCGCCAGGGCGCAGGAGGCACCGTCACGCTCTACCAGTCCTCTGCCGCACGGCTACCCCGTTCGCCGCTGTACTGGTACGTCAGCATCATCTGGCAGCCGCAGGCCGAACCGCCGGCCACAGCCGTTGAGCCAGACGAAGCGCCCGACACACGCCCGAACCCCACCGGCCCAGCCGCCGCCCGGGAGCTGGCCGAGTTCCTGGTACCCACACAACTCGTACTCGGATACGAGACGGTCATGGCCCTGGCAACCGCCGCCCGAGCGCTGAACGGACTGGTCAACGCACCACCGGACCCAGCTGACCGGCGCCCTGAGCCAGCAGTCATCGCGAGCCGCTTCGCCCCCCTGCTCGGGCGCCTCGACCACGACCAACTGTCTACCGTCCGTCACGTTTGCCTGACGATGGTCGCCAACGTCCTGGCCAACGGTCGACGACCCCGCCCGAATGGGCTGACACTGGTCGCCGATGAGGACGGCTACCTGTACGCCGCGGACCTTCGCGAAGGCGTGCAGGACGCGGTGGACCCCGCACACCTCCCCGCCTTCGAGACCGGCGCGGTACTTGTACAGAGCGCGCCGATGATCACCGAAGCGCTTTCCGGCATCCGCAGCGCCCCTGTGCCCCCGCCGGCCGACCGCTATGCCTGGCTGTTCGCCGGCCTTGCCCCGCAGCACCTGACCGCCGCGCGGGACGCCTGCTGGCAAATCCTGGACGAATGAACCAGCGCTGACACCCACCGCTGCTGACCGCGCTCGTCATCGGCGGAGGCGACGGCTATCCCCCGACCTGGCCCGCTGTCAGGTCACGCCCTGGTCGCCGCTGCCGTCGTCGACCGCGGTCATCCGCCGTTGGCCGTCGTATCGAGCCCGCAACGTCACCGAGGGCTGTGACCACACCCGGCGATTCAGTGAGCGGTGGGCGCGCGAGCAGGGAGTCGATTGGGAGCCCCTCCGCCAGGGCCTCGATGAGTTCGGCGGCTTCTGCGATTGTGAGGTCGTCATCAACTGCGACGCAGAGGCGGTCTCCGTCCGCAGCGGTCCCCCCGTCGTCACGCCTCGGCGACTCAATCCGCTTCGGCTTTCGTCTCGGTCGGTTCGCGTCGGTGGCTCCCACCTGCACCTCTCTCGCGAGCGGCGCTACCGCGCTTCTCGGCTATGGTGTGCTGGTGATTTTCCTCGTTGTCTCACCGCCACCGGCCACCCGGTAACGACGCCATTTCTGACCCGGCTCACTTAACCGAGCCCGGGTGCGTTCGTGGTGCCCGGGTGGCGACGACAACGGAGAACACTGTGGACACAAACCTGCCCCCGACCGTGGGGCGAGGAATCTTCTACATCTTTGTGGCGGCGGTCGCCTGGGGCACTGGCGGTGCCGCGGCGGCCATCCTCTACGACACGAGCGGAATGGGACCGGTCGCGGTGTCCTTCTGGCGCTTCGTCGGCGGGGCCCTGCTGCTCACCGCCGGGCACCTGGTGCTCCGGCGACGCTCGGTGGCGCTGGCACCCATGTCCGCCGGCACCCAGGCCGTAGCCACGCCCTCGCGTGACCGGTGGCGGCAGGTGCTGGCAACCGGGGTGGGGCTCGCCATCTACCAGACCGCCTACTTCGCCGCCGTAGGATACGCGGGACTGGCCGTCGCAACCATGGTCACCCTCGGCTCCGGGCCGATCCTCATCACCGTCGGTTCTCGCGTGACGATGGGCGAACGACTCGGCAGAGCCGGTGCGGCGACGGTCGCAACGGCGCTGGTCGGGCTGGTCCTCTTGCTGGCCGGCGGAACCGCCAACACGGCCTCCGCACCAATGCGGGGGATAGCCTGCGCACTACTGTCCGCCGGGGGGTACGCGGGCGTCACCCTGCTCAACCGAAAGATCGGCGGGGACGGCACCAGCGGCAGCGCCCAAGCAACGGCACTGGGTGGGTTCACCGTCGGGATGGTGTGCCTGCTGCCCCTGGCCCTGGTCGAGGGGCTCCTGCCCACCTCCGGTGATTCCCGTCAGGTGCTGGGCCTGCTCGCCTACCTCGGGGTGGTGCCCACCGCGGTGGCGTACAGCCTGTTCTTCGTCGGGCTGGCCTCGGTCCGCGCGACCACCGCATCGGTCATCGCGCTGATCGAGCCAGTCACGGCGGCCTTCATCGCGGTGCTCCTGCTCAACGAACGGCTCACCTTCACCGCGACCATCGGGTCGGCCATGCTGCTCGCCGCGGTGGTCGCGCTGATCCTCAGCGAACGGAGAGCGGGAGCAGCGCAACACGGCGCAGCCGGACCGCAGCGCCGGCCCACGCCCACACCTGCCAACTGAGAAGGACTGACTCTGCATCGACCGGAGCAGCCCTGCGGTACGGGGCGGGGCCAGCGCGATCACGCCGGCTCCGCCTCATCCGCAAAGCAAGCGACCGTCACGTGAAGCGCATCTCCTCGTCGGGCGGTCGTAGGCCGTCCAGCCTGCCCGGACGGGGACAAGGTGGAGAGCTCTACCGGAACGGCCTCGGCCCCGCCCGGGAACGGCAATGCGTCCACTAGGCTCAACCATCCCGTGTGATCACAAGCGAGAGCCAGGTGAATGCAGCGTGCAGGCGTGGATTGACAGCATCGCCACCCCAGTGGCCGACGTTGCCGAACTCGATGCGATCCTCGCCTCCGAACCGCCCAAGGGCGTGACTCTCGTCAGTGACGACGGCCGGCGGACCCTGCATGTCAACTTCTACGGAGGTCGGTCCGGCCTGTACTGGGAGACCGAAGCCGACCTTCTCCTCGCGTGGGGACCGGTACCGCCTGGTGCCCCGGCCGGCCAGGTCGTCGACGACGCCGAATACGCGTACGACAACCCATGGTTCGCCCTTCCCGACGACGCCGAGCCCTTCGAGATCACAGCCACCCAGGCCCGCCGGGCGACCCATGAGTTCCTGCACACCGGTGGACGCCCCACCAACGTCCAGTGGGTCGTCAAACCCTAGACTTCGTGGTCTGGACGCCACTTCCGGCTGCTCGAGCCAGCTGTCCGACTCCGGTTGATGCGTTACACGTTGGTTTACGACTGAAAGCACGGGCGGATGAGGTCGAGGCTACGCAAGCTGCACATTGACGGCCGAGAGTTCACCTGGAAGGCCGACATCCGGACGGCACCCGGCCCTGACGGTCGCCTGCACCGCTGCATAAGGATCCGCGCCTGGGGTGCAGGAAAGAACGGCCGCGCCCTACAGCTCGACCTGACCGAGCGTCCCTCAGCACCTGCCATCGCCCAGGGCTACCAGTACATCGAGACGGACGTGCACGGCAGTGGGGAAACGTATCCGTTCCCGACGGCTGAAGACGTCGGCGCACTTGTCAGGTACGCGCAGAAGACTGGATGGACACCTGACGCGCTGGGTGGGACGTTCCGAATCACGTCGGCGGCCGACCTTGCATTGCCCGAGTTTGCCATCACCGATCTTCTCTGGGCCGCTGAGCGACACCACTAGCATGGGCGTATACCGCCAGGATGTCCGCCCCGGTTCAAGCCCCACTGCCCGAGCCGCCCCGGTCGGCTGTTCTGCTGCCGCTGCCACAGCAGCCGTCGAGCGTTATCGCGGCTCTTCGAAGTTGAACGGGGTTCGCTGCTGGAGCCGGCCCGAGCGTGAAGGGCTCGCAGCTCATCGGTGATCATCTGAGTGTCGAATTCGGATGGTCACAAGTGAAGAGCTGCGAGCATGGTCAACGATACGACCCGGCTGCTGGGCCTGGACGGCCTGGTGGCCGAGCGAGTCGAGATGGACGCCGCAGGCGTCCCGGTGGTGCACCTGGCCACCGGTTGTGAGCAGGCGCGATGCTGCCCGCAGTGCGGGCAGCGGGCGGCGCGGATCAAGCAGTGGACCACGACCCGGCCGCGGGACCTGCCGGTCGGCGGCCGGCGGGTGCGGCTGCGTTGGCGTAAACGCCGCTGGTACTGCCCGACCCCGGCCTGTCCGCGCAAGTCGTTCACCGAGCAGGTCGCGCAGGTACCGTCTCGCTCCCGGCTGACCACCCGGCTGCGGCAGGCGGCGGGTGCGGCGGTCGCCGACGGCGGTCGCACGATCGTGCAGGCCGCCCGGGATCACGGGGTCTCTTGGCCGGTCGTCGCTGCCGCGTTCATCGCCCACGCGAGGGCGGTGTTGCCGGCCGAGCCGGAGCCGGTCACGGTGCTCGGCATTGACGAGGTTCGCCGCGGCAAGCCCCGCTGGAGCTGGGACGAGCAGGCCGGCTCGTGGACCACGACCGCGGACCGGTGGCACGTCGGCTTCGTGGATCTGTCCGGCGGACAGGGGCTGCTCGCCCAGGTCGAAGGCAGGACCACCGCCGCGGTCACCGGCTGGCTGACCGCCCGCCCGCAAGCCTGGCGCGACCAGATCCGGGCGGTGGCGATCGACATGTGCACCGTGTTCAAGAGCGTCGTCCGGCAGGTGTTACCCCACGCGCTGCTGGTCGTTGACCATTTCCACGTCGTGCAACTGGCCAACCGGGCCGTCACCGAGGTCCGCCGCCGCGTGACGCTGACCGAGCGCGGGCGTCGAGGCCGCGGCACCGACCCGGAATGGCGGATGCGCAACCGGCTGACCCGATCCGCTGCCCGCATGCCCGGCAAGCACGTCGACCACCTAGTCGACACCCTGCAAGCCCTGCCCGCGATGATCGGCGCCCCGATCCTCGCCGCATGGAACGCCAAGGAAGACCTGCTCGACCTGCTCGCCACCGCCCGCACCCAGCCCGACCGGGAACACGTCCACCAACTGCTCCGCCGCTTCTACACCCGCTGCGCCGCCACTGACCTGCCCGAACTGCACCGCCTCGCCACCACCATCGAGACCTGGTGGCCACAGGTCCAGGCCTTCCTGACCACCGGGATCACCAACGCCGGGTCAGAGGGGACCAACCGCGTGATCAAGACCCTCGCCCGCGACGCCTACGGCTTCCGCAACCCCGGAAACCAGCGCCTACGCACTCGCACCGCCACCACCCGACGCCACCGCGGGCAACTCAACCCCGCCTAACTTCGATGAGCCGTTATCGCGCACCACTCAATGAGCCTTTTCCAAGCTGATCTTGCAGCTCAGGGTGGGTGCGGCGAGCCCGGAGATCGATAAGGGCGAGGCTCCAGGTAAGACAGCAGTCGACCAAGATCCGATGCCCCGACCGGGAGCCTCGCCTGTGCTGTCTTACCCCTCCACGATCCCGCTGTCCAGCCGAACCCTGAACCACCTCGCCGACCTCATCCGAACGCACCGTAACTAGCATCGATCCCGGTGGCGGCGTCTCGATCCGGGCCGACAGGCACTACTCGCCCTGGCCCACCTGCGCAACGGTGACACCTACACCCGACTCGCCGCCGGGTTCGCCGTCGGTGTCGCCACCGCCTGGCGCTACGTGCAGGAAGCGATCATGCTCCTGCTGTGCTGACGCCATTTAGTGGTCGTTGAGCATGAACAAGAGCGTCTGGTGCTCGACATCGAGGAACGCGACCCGCCACCGTGGCGAGGGTGGTATTTCGTTGTACGACCTGCTGTGCAGCCACCGCGGCTCGCTCGGCAGGAACGGCGCCAGCGCAGGCCACACCTCTGCGGGGCTACTGTCAAGGGGAAGTTCAGCCAGGCTGACAGATGCGTAGGGGACGAAGTCGTACCGCCTCGCCAACGTCCGCGCGTCCTCCGCTCGCAGCTTGACCACGCCCTGGTAGGCCCAGTCGGTAGGGCCGGGCATCCTGGAACACGGGTTGCCCGATGCGCGCAGCTGCCAATGGATTTCCGGGTAATCCCCGAGGTCCGGCAAATCCTCCGGAGGATCCCAATGGTCGGTGCGGACCTTTGCCTCGGCGATCTGCACG
>NZ_JBEYER010000100.1:0-24914 GCF_040634005.1 Micromonospora sp. NPDC007271 | reverse complement strand
TCTCGTACTCGGCCAGGATCCGCGCCTTGTAGGCGGCGGTGTATGTCCTGGTCCGGGGCTTTGCCGGCACCTCAGGATCGGGTACCGGTTGGTGCGATGTCACGGGGGGTGGTGCTCCTTGCTCGCCCTCACGGGTCAACGTTTCAGCAGGTTAACCTGCCTTCACCAAGGCTGACACAGAGGGGTGGCGCACAGGCGGTTCTCGACGCACCAACGCCCGTGGGCGTAGTGGTTGAGTTGTTCCGGGCCGGCCAGGTCGGCGCTGACGCTGCCGTGAATTTTTGCCGGTGCGAACGCCGTCGATACCTCCGGCGTCGCGGCGTAGCCGGAAGACTTGCGGGCTCCGGGTAGAGCGTTGCGACGTGGGTGAGGGTGGCGCCGCGGGCGTCAGGTCGGCGGAGGTTGCCGGCGAAGGCGCCGATGCGACGATGAGCGCGAGCTTGTTCGTATGTTTGTTCGAATCGGTCCAGTCAGCCTTTCGGCGGGTTTGCTCATCCGGCCGTCCCATGTGGACCTCGCATGAACGATGGTTCGGGTAACTGGTGGAGGGGGGTACGCTCCTCAATTGCCAGATGCCGATGCCTGGATGTCGCTCCGGTGCAGAGGACGCATCCACGTGCAGTGAACTGGGGGAATCCTGCATGTCGGAGCGCATCCACGTCGCGTTTGAGCAGCAGGTCCGGCGCGGGCCGGACCTGATCGCGGTGGTCGCCGGAACGGTGCGGATCTCGTACGGCGAGCTGGATGCGCGCGCCGACCGGGTCGCGGCACGGCTGCGCGCGGCGGGCGCCGGACCGGGCTCGCTGGTCGGCGTGTGCGCGCCCCGCGACGAGCACCTGCTGCCCGCGCTGCTGGGCGTGCTCAAGAGCGACGCGGCGTACGTGCCGCTGGACCCGGCATACCCCGCGCAGCGGCTTGCCTACATCGCCGCCGACACGGGCATGTCCCTGATCGTCACCACCCGCGCTGCCCGGGACGCCGTGGCCGGCCTGGCCGCCACCGCGCTGGTCGTCGACGACGGGCCGGCCGAGCCGGTTACCGCCAGTCCGGTCGACACCGGTAGCCCCGCGGACGCCGCCTACGTGATCTACACGTCCGGCTCCACCGGGCGGCCCAAGGGCGTCGTTGTGGAGCATCGGCAGACGATGAACCTGCTGCGGTGGGAGCAGTCGGCATACCCCGCCGAGGAGCTGCGCGGCATGCTCGCCACCGCGTCGATCTGCTTCGACCCGTCGGTCAGCCAGCTGTTCCTGCCGCTGATCGCGGGCGGCACGGTGATCCTGGCCGACAACCTGCTGGCGCTGCCCACTCTGCCCGCCCGCGACGAGGTGACCACCGTGTACGGCGTGCCGTCCGCGCTGGCTGCGCTGCTGCGGGAGCCGCTGCCGGGCGGCGTGCGCGCCGTGTTCGCCGGGGGCGAGCCGCTCACCCGGGCGTTGGTCGACCGGATCTACGCCAACCCGGGTGTGCGCCGGGTGCGTAACCTCTACGGCCCGACCGAGTGCACCACCACCTGCGCTGTCGCCGACGTGGGCCGGGACGAGCCGGAGGAGCCGTCGCTCGGCCGCCCCGCCGCGGGCGCGGTGCTGACCGTGCGCGACGCCGCGGGACGCCCGGTGCCGGACGGCGAGCTGGGCGAGCTGTGGATCGGCGGCCCGGTGGTGGCGCGCGGCTACCTGGGGCGGGAGTCGGCCGCGTTCGCCGTCGAGCCGGATGGCAGCCGTGTCTACCGCTCGGGCGACCTGGTCCGCCGCGACGGCGACGTGCTGCGCTTCGCGGGCCGGGCCGACGACCAGGTCAAGATCCGCGGGTACCGGGTGGAGCCGGGCGAGGTCGAGGCGCTGCTGGTGCGCCATCCCGCGGTGCGGCGCGCCTGCGTGCTCGCCCGGGCCGACGCCGACGGCGCGGCGTTCCTGGTCGGACACGTCGAGGCGGACGGCGTGGACGAGCGCGAGCTGCGCGCCTGGCTGGGCGCGCGGCTGCCCGAGCACCTGGTGCCGACCCGGTTGCGGGTCGCCGCGCGGCTGCCGCTCAACCCGAACGGCAAGATCGACAAGGCGGCGCTGCCGGAGGTCGCGGCCCGCCGGGACACCGCCGTCGCGTACGTCGCGCCGCGTACCCCGGCCGAGGCGGCGGTCGCGGCGCTGGCCGGCGAGGTGCTCGGCCTGCCGCCGGTGGGCGTGCTCGACCGCTTCGGCGACCTCGGCGGGCACTCGCTGACCGCGGCCCGGCTGTGCACGCTGGTCGGCCGCGAGTTCGGCGTCGCGGTGCCGTTGGCGGCGTTCCTCGCCGAGCCGACGGCCGCCGCGCTCGCCGCCCTGGTCACGGCAGCTGCCGCCGACGGGCCGGAGCACGCCGGGCGGGCCGTGGCGGCGTCGCCCGGCGCGCAGCCATCCGATCCCGTCGCGGATGGCGCCGGCTCCGGCGGGCGCTCGGTGCGTTCCCGTCTCGTGCGGCATGACGGCGTGGAGAGCTACCCGCTCACGCCGACGCAGCGGGAGCTGTGGACGTTGCGGCAGATCAGCAGTGTGCCGCAGGTGACGACGGTGGCATTCCGGGCCCGGCTGACCGGCCCGGTGACCGTCGACGGGCTGCGCCGGGCGCTGGACGCTCTGGTGGCACGGCACGAGGTGCTGCGCAGCCGCGTGGTCGAGCAGGACGGCGAGCCGATCGCCGTCGTGGGCGCGTACGCGGGCGTGCCGGTGACCGAACACGACCTGCGTGAGCTGCCCGCGGACGAGCGGGAGCGCCGCGCCGCCGAGATCGCCGCCGCGGCGGCGCGGCACGTGTTCGACCTCGCCGCGGCGGTGCCGCTGCTGCGCGCCGTGATGATCCGGCACGCCGCGGACGCCGCCGAGCTGGTGGTGGTCAGCGACCACGTCGCCTGCGACGGCTGGTCGGTGGGGGTGCTGCTCACCGACCTCGCGGCCGAGCTGGCCGAGCCGGGTTCGGCGCCCGGGCCGGCGGTGCAGGTCGGCGACGTCGCGCTGCGGTCCGATCCGCGGGCCGGGCAGGCCGCGCAGCGGTGGGGGCGGGAGCTGACCGGGGCCTCCGCGCCGGGCGAACTGTTCACCGGGCAGGGCGGGTTCCGGGGCGGGCGGCTGACCCGCGCGCTGCCGCCCGTGCTGGTCGCGGACCTCGCGGAGCTGGCCGCGGGCTGCGGGGCGAGTCTGTTCGCCGCGTACCTCACCGGCCTGGGGCTGCTGCTGGCCGGGCTCACCGCCCGCGCCGACGTGCTGGTGGGAGCGGTCGCGGCGCGCCGCGCCGAACCGGAGCTCGACCGGGTGGTCGGGCCGCTGGTCGACGTGCTGCCGGTGCGGCTGCGGCTGGACAGCTGCGCGACCCTGCGCGACGCGCTGGCCGCGGCGGCGTCGACCACGGCGCACGCGCTGGACCTGCCTCGGCCGTCCACGGAGGACCTGTTCCGGGCGGTGGGCACCCAGCCGCGCGGCGCGATGCTCACGCCGGTGGTGCTGTCGGCGCAGCCGGCGGGCATGCCGGTGCGCGGCCGGGCCGGCGCGATCACCGTCGAGCTGCTGGGCGAACTCGGCTGCGGCGCGGCGCAGAACCCGCTGACGGTGTTCGTCAACGAGACCGTCGACGGCGCCGAGCTACAGGTCGAGTACGACCTCGACCTGCTCGACCCGGCTGCCGCGGACGCGTTCGCCGACCGGCTGCTGCTGGTGCTGCGCGGGCTGCCGGGCGACCCGGACCGGCCGCTGGCGCAACTGCCGCTGGTCAGCGAGGCCGAGCGGGCCGAGTTGCTGCGCCGCGCCGAAGGCCCCGACCTGCGGCCGCCCGCGACGGTGGTCGACGCCATCGCAAGCCAGGTGGCGCGGCGGCCGGATGACGTGGCCGTGGCCGGACCCGCCGAACAACTGACGTTCCGGGCGCTGTGGGACCTGTCAACGGAGGTTGCCGGGGTGCTACGCGCAGCGGGCGTCGGCCGTGGCGACGTGGTGGGCGTGTGCCTGCCCCGCGACCACCGGCTGCCGTCGACCCTGCTCGGGGTGTGGCGGGCGGGCGCGGCGTACCTGCCGCTGGAGCCCGAGCTGCCCGCCGAGCGGCTGGCCTGGCTGGCCGCCGACGGCGGCGCGCGGGTGGTGCTGTGCCGCAAGGCCTCCGCCGACGCCGCCGCGGCGGCCGGGACCAGGCCGCTCGACCTGGACGCGGCCGCCCCGGCCGTGCCGGTGCGGCTGGACCCGGTCGGCGGCGGCGACCTGGCCTACCTGCTCTACACGTCCGGCTCGACCGGCACGCCCAAGGGCGTCGCGGTGACGCAGTCGGGGCTGGCCGCGCTGGCCGCCGCGTTGGGCCGCGAGCCGAGTCTCGGCCCGGGCGACCGCATGCTCGCGGTGGCGACGCTCAGCTTCGACACCTCCTGCGCGGAGATCTGGTCCAGCCTGTCGGCGGGCGCGTGCTGTGTGGTCGTGGAGCGCGACGCCGCGGTGGACGGGCACCGGCTGGCCGAGTGCCTCGCCGCGCACCGGATCACCGTGATGAACGTGCCGCCGACGATGCTGCGCACGCTGCTGGCGTCCGGCTGGGCCGGCGACCCGGACCTGCGGATCTGGAGCGGCGGCGAGACCCTCGACCCGGCTCTGGCCCGGGACCTGCTCGGCCGGGCGGGCGAGCTGTGGAACGTGTACGGCCCCACCGAGGCGACCGTGCTGTCGGCCGCGTACCGGGTGTCCGCCGTGGACGAGACGGTGCCGATCGGGCACCCGCTGCCCGGCGAGCGCCTCTACGTGATGGACCCGTTGGGCCGGCTCACCCCGCCCGGCGCGCCCGGCGAGCTGTGGATCGGCGGCGCGGGACCGGCGGCGGGCTACCACCGCCACCCGGAGCTGACCGCGGCCGCGTTCGTGCCGGACCCGCACCTGCCCGGCGGGCGCTGCTACCGCACCGGCGACCTGGTACGCCTGCGCCCCGACGGCGAACTGGCCTTCTGCGGCCGCCGCGACCACCAGCTGAAGATCCGCGGCTACCGCGTGGAACTCGGCGAGATCGAGTCGGCGCTGCGGGACCACCCGCAGATCGCGCACGCAGTCGTGACGGCGCACGGCCACGCCGCCGAGGCGCACCTGGTCGGCTACCTCGTCGGACGCCCCGCGGTCACCGGCGAGGAGGCCGCCGCCCACCTGCGCGCCCGCCTGCCGGAGTACCTGGTGCCGCACCGCTGGGTGGTGCTCGACGCGCTGCCGGTCATGCCCAGCGGCAAGGTGGACCTGGCCGCGCTGCCGCAGCCGGGAGCCGACCGCCCGCACACCCCGCCCCGCACGCTGATGGAGCAGCTCGTCGCGGAGATCTGGGCGCAGACACTGACGGCCGGGCGGATCGGCGCCGACGACAGCTTCTTCGGCCTCGGCGGCCACTCGCTGGCCGCGACGCGGGTGGCCGGGCGGCTGCGGGACACGCTCGGCTGCGCCGTGCCGGTGCGGCTGCTGTTCGACCATCCGGTGTTGTCGGCGTTCGCCCGGCGGCTGGAGGACCTTGTCATCGCCGAGATCGCGGCCGAGTCACGACAGGACTGACCATGACAATGACCGAGGACGCGCTGCGCGCCCTGATGGAGCAGCGGGTGGCCGCGGCCCAGGCGGCCGCCCGCACCGAGCCGGGCACCGCCATCCCGGCCCGCCGCGACCCGCGCGCCCCGCAGCCGCTGTCGGCAGCTCAGCGGCGACTGTGGTTCAACAGCCAGTTCGAGCAGCACCCGGCGATCTACCACGTGCCGCTGGTGCTGCGCCTGTCCGGGCCGCTCGACGCCGACGCGCTGCTCGGGGCGCTGCGGGACGTCGTCCAGCGACACGAGGTGCTGCGCAGCGTCATCACGCCCCGCGGCGACGACCCCGTCGCCGTCGCCGTGCCCGCCGACCGGGTGACCATGGCCCGCGCCGACGTCACCGCGGCCGCGCTGGACGCCGCGATCGTCGCGGAGCTGGGCCGGCCGTTCCGGCTCGACCAGGAGCCGCCGCTGCGCGCGATGCTGTTCCGCCTCACCGAGCAGGAGCACGTGCTGGCGCTGACCGTGCACCACATCGCCACCGACGCCCGGTCGCAGGACCTGATCATGGACGAGCTGGCCGCGGGCTACGCCGCCCGCCTCGGCCACGGCACGCCCCCGGCCGCACCGCGGCTGCAGTACGCCGACGTCACCGAATGGGAGCAGGGCCGCCCCGCGGACACCGCCGCCGCCGACTGGTGGGTACGCCGCCTCGCCGGGCTTGACCCGGTGCTGGCCCTGCCCACCGACCGCCCCTACCCGCCGGTCGCCGACTGGACCGCCGGCTACGTCCCGCTCACCCTGCCCGCCGAGCTGTCCCGGCGGCTGCGGGACGCCGCGCAGGCGGCGGGCGCGACACCGTTCATGGTGCTGCTGGCCGCCTGGCAGGCGCTGCTGGGCCGGCTGTGCCGCACCGACGACGTGGCCGTCGGCGTGCCCGAGTCCGGGCGGCGGCACCGCGACACCGAAGGCGTCGTCGGCTGCTTCATCAACACGCTGGTCATGCGCACCGACCTGTCCGGCGGCCCGACCGGCCGCGAGCTGCTGGCCCGGGTGCGGGAGACCACCCTCGACGCGTTCGCGCACGCCGACGTGCCGTTCGACCGGGTGGTGGAGGCCATCGCCCCGCAGCGCACCACCGCCACCACGCCGATCTTCCAGTCGATGCTGCTGCTGCTGGACGAGCCGCTGCGCGACCCGGCGCTGCCGGGCGTGCGGTTGACCCGGCTGGACTCCCCGCTGGATACCAACAAGTTCGACCTGGTCCTGTCGCTGACCGGCCACGCCGACGGCTACACCGGTTTCGTCAGCTACCGCGCGGACCTGCTCGACGACGCCACGGCGCGGCGCTGGGCGCGCTGGTTCGAGCGCCTGCTCGACGGGTTGCTGTCCGATCCGGACCGGCGGGTGTCCGAGCTGGACCTGCTCGATCCGGCGGAGCGGGCCGAGCTGCTCGCCTGGGGCACCGGCCCGGCGCTGCCCGCGGGCGCGCCCGCCACCGTGCCGGCGGCGGTGCTGGCGCAGGCGGCGGCCCGGCCCGACGCCGTCGCCGTGGACGCCCGCGACGGCAGGCTCAGCTACGGCGAGCTGGCCCGCGACTCGGCGTCGGTCGCGTCGGCGCTGCTGGCGCACGGCGCCGGGCGCGGCACGCCGGTTGGGCTCTGCCTGCCCCGGCGCCGGCACCTGCCCGCAGCGCTGGTCGGCGTCATGCGCGCCGGGTCGGCGTACCTGCCGCTGGAGCCCGACCAACCGGTCGCCCGGCTGCGCGACCAGATCACCGACGCCGGCGCGGGCGTGGTGTTGGCCGCGGCCGACACCTGGGAGCTGGCGCGGCGGCTGGTCGAGGGCACCGGCGCGGTGCTGCTCGACCTGGCCGACGCGCTGTCGACCCCGCCCGCCGCGCTGCCCGAGGTCGGCCCGGACGACCTCGTCTACGTGCTCTACACCTCCGGTTCGACCGGCCGACCGAAGGGTGTGGAGCTGACCCACGGCAACCTCGCCGCGTACGTCGCGGCCAACTGCGAGCTGCTGCCGGTCACCCCCGACGACGTGATGCTCGGCCTGACCGCGCTGTCGTTCGACGTGGCCGGGCTGGAGCTGTGGGTCGCGCTGACCCGCGGCCTGCGGCTGGCGCTGGTGGAGCGCGGCGACGCCGTCGACGGCCACCTGGTGGCGCGGCGCATCGCCGAGGCCGGGGTGACCGTGATGACGGCGACGCCGACCACGTTCCGGATGCTGGTCGCGGCCGGTTGGCAGGCCCCGGCGGTGCGGCTGGTCGCCATCGGTGAGGCCGTCGACCCCGGCCTGGCCCGCGAGCTGCTCGCACGCACCGGCGAGGTGTGGAACGGCTACGGCCCGACCGAGACCACCGTGACCTCGACCATGTTCCGGGTGGCGGCTCCGGTCGGGCCGACCGTGCCGATCGGGTCGCCGATGGCGGGGGAGTGGGTGTACGTGATGGACGCCGCCGGGCGGTTCGCGCTGCCGGGCACGGTCGGCGAGCTGTGGATCGGCGGGGCCGGGGTGGCGCGCGGCTACCGCGGGCGGCCGGACCTGACCGGGGCCGCGTTCGTCGCCGACCCGCTGCGCCCCGGCGAGCGCTGCTACCGCAGCGGTGACCTGGTGCGCTGGCGTGCCGACGGACTGCTGGACTTCGTCGGCCGCGACGACGGCCAGGTCAAGGTGCGCGGGCACCGCGTCGAGCTGGGCGAGATCGAGGCGCGACTACGCGCCGCGCCGGGCGTCGCGCAGGCAGCGGTGGCGGTCGCGGGCGCGGGCGCGGGCGCGGGCGGGGACACACACCTGGTCGGATACCTGGTGGCGCAGCCGGGGGCGGCCGTGTCCACGGCGGAGCTGGAGACCCGGCTGCACGCCGTGCTGCCCGACCACATGGTGCCGCGCCGCTGGGCGGTGCTGGACGCGCTGCCGGTCAACGCCTCCGGCAAGCTGGACCGCCGGGCGCTACCCGCGCCGCGGCAGGCGGCCCGCGCGCACGTGCCCCCGCGGACCGACGCCGAACAGCTGGTGGCCGAGGTGTGGGGCGCGGCGCTGCACCGCGACGGGTTGTCGGCGTACGACGACTTCTTCGCCCTCGGCGGGCACTCGCTGGCGGCGACGCTGGTCGCCGGGCGGCTGCGCGAGGCCCTGGAACTGCCGGTGCCGGTGCGGCTGCTGTTCGAGCAGCCGGTACTGGCCGGGTTCGCGGCCGCGCTGGAGGAGCTGCTGCTGGCCGAGGTGCAGCCGCAATGACCGTCACCGACAACCAGCGCAGCCTGCTGCGCGACCGCCTCGCCCAGGCCCGGCGCACCATCCAGGCCCCGGCGGGCATCCCCGCCGGAGATCCGGACCAGCCCGCGCCGCTGTCCCGCGCGCAGGCCCGGCTCTGGTTCCTCCACCAGCTCGAACCCGACAGCGCCGCCTACCACGTGCCCGCGGCGGTGCGGATGCGCGGGCCGCTGGACACCGGCTCTCTGACCGCGGCGGTACGCGACCTCGCCACCCGTCACCATGTGCTGCGCACCCACTTCGTGGACCATGACGGCGAGCCGCAGGCGGTGCTCGGCGACGCGGACCGGGTGCCGGTCACGGTCGTCGACGCCGACCCGGCGCGGCTGACCGAGCTGCTGCTGGCCTGCCGGGACCGGCTGTTCCGGCTGGACCGGGAGCCGCCGCTGCGCGCGGAGGTCTTCCGGCTGGCGCCCGACGAGCACGTGCTGCTGCTGGTCGTGCACCACATCGCCTGCGACGCGTGGTCGCTGGAGCTGATGCTCGCCGAACTGGGCGACCTCTACGCCGCCCGGGTCGCGGGCAGCCCCGCACCGCCTGCGCCACAGCTGCAGTACGCCGACTTCGCCCGCTGGCAGGCCGCCCGCCCGGCGCCCGACGCGGAGCTGGACTGGTGGGCCGGGCAGCTGTCCGGCCTGGAACCGGTGCTGGACCTGCCCACCGACCGCCCCCGGCCGGCGGTCGCCGACTGGACCGCCGGGCAGATCCCGGTGGAGCTGCCCGCCGCCCTGGCGGCACGGATCGGCGAGCTGGCCGCCGCGACCGCGGCGACGCCGTTCATGGTGCTGCTGGCCGCGTGGCAGGCGACGCTGGCGAGGGTGTGCGGCACCGACGACGTGGCGGTCGGCGTGCCGCACGCGGGCCGCCACCACCCCGGCGTGGAGCGGATGGTCGGCTGCTTCATCGGCACGCTGGTGCTGCGCGGCGACCTCTCCGGCGATCCGACCGGCCGCGAGCTGCTGGTTCGGGTACGCGAGCGGGCGCTGGACGCGTTCGGGCACGCCGAGACACCGTTCGAGCGCATCGTGGACCGGCTGCAACCGGAGCGCAACCTCGCCACCACCCCGGTGTTCCAGGTGCTGCTCAACGTCCTGGACACCTCGGCCGCGCCACCGTGCCTGCCCGGCGCCGCCGAGCTGGAGCTGCCGATCCGCACCACCAAGTACGACCTGAACCTGGCCCTGTCACGGGTGGACGGCGGCGGCTACCGGGGTAGCCTGCTCTACCGCGCCGACCTGTTCGAGCAGCACACCGCACGACGGCTGGCGGGGTGGTTCCGCTCGCTGCTGGCCGGGCTGGTGGCCGAACCGGACCGGCCGGTCGGGCGGCTGCCGCTGGAGCCGCACGCCGCGGCGGGGCCGGACGGCCCGCAGGCCGCCTACCCGCTGGACCGGCCGCTGCACGAGCTGATCGCCCGGCACGCGGCCACCAGCCCGCACGCCGTGGCGGTGGTCGCCGCCGACGGGACGCTCGACTACGCCGAGCTGGACCGCCGGGCGGCGGTCGTGGCCGGGCGGCTGCTGGCCGCCGGGCTGCGGCCGGAGGAGCCGGTCGCGGTGCTCACCGAGCGGGGCGTCAGCCTGCCGGTGGCGATGCTGGGCGTGCTGCGGGCGGGCGGGGTGTACCTGCCGGTCGATCCCGGCTACCCGGACGGGCGGCTGGCCGGGATCCTGGACACGGCCCGGGCCCGGTTCGTGCTGACCGAACCCGAGCACGCCGGGCGGGTGCCGGGCCGCGAGGCACTGGTGGTCGCCGACCTGTCCGGGGAAGCCGCCGCGCCGGTGCCGGTGCCGCCCGAGCGGCTCGCCTACCTGATCTTCACGTCGGGCTCCACCGGGCAGCCTAAGGGCGTCGCCGTCGAGCACCGGCACATCACCCACTACCTGCACGCGGTCGCCGACCGGATCGGGCGGCCGGGCTCGTACGCCCTGGTGTCCACGCACGCCGCCGACCTCGGCCTGACCAACCTGCTCGGCGCGCTGGCCACCGGCGCGACCGTGCACCTGCTGGACCGGGAGACCGCCACCGACCCGCAGGCGTTCGCGGCATACCTGGCCGGACACCCGGTCGAGGCGATCAAGATGGTGCCCAGCCACCTGGAGCTGCTGGCCGCGCACGGCGACCTCGCGGCGCTGCTGCCGCAGCGGCTGCTGGTGCTGGCCGGCGAGCCGTGCCCGTGGGAGCTCGTCGAACGGGTCGAGCAGGCCCGGCCGGACCTGGAGGTGCAGGTCCACTACGGACCGACCGAGACCACCGTCTCGGTGTTCGGCTGCCGGGTGGCCGAGGTGCCCACGCGGCACCGGCACGGCATCGTGCCGATCGGGCGGCCGTTCGCGAACGTGCGCTGCCGGGTGACCGACCCGGCCGGCCGCGACGTGCCCGCCGGGGTACCCGGCGAACTGCGCATCGGCGGCCCCAGCGTGTCCCGCGGCTACCTGGATACGGCCGACGGCCGCTTCGCCGACGGCTGGTACCGCTCCGGCGACCGGGTGCGGGTGAACGCGTCCGGGCTGGTCGAGATCCTCGGACGGGTCGACGACCAGGTCAAGGTCCGTGGCTTCCGGGTCGAGCTGAACGAGGTCGCCATCGCGCTGCGGGAGGCGCCCGGCGTCGCCGAGGCCGTGGTACTGCCGGTCGGGCAGGCGCACACCCGGCGGCTGGCCGCCTGGATCACCCCCGCGACCGCCGACCCGGCGCTGGTCCGTGCCGCGCTGCGCGACCGGCTGCCCGACTACATGGTCCCGGCCGTCATCACCGCCCTGCCCGCGCTGCCGCTGACCGCCAACGGCAAGGTGGACCGGGCCGCGCTGCCCGCACCCGAGGCGCCCGCCGCGGCCGACCGCGTGCCGCCGTCGACCCCGATGGAGCTGCGCGTCGCCGCCGCGTGGGCGCAGGTGCTGGAGTGCGGCGAGATCGGCGTCGACGACGACTTCTTCGCCCTCGGCGGTGACTCGTTCAAGGCCGTGCGGGCGGTGCGCGCCATCGACCCGCAGCTGCGCGTAATCGACCTGTTCACCAGGCCCACCGTGCGCGAGCTGGCCGCGCACCTGGCCGGCGGGGCCCGCCCCGACGGGCTGCTGCACCGCCTGGCCGGCCCGGCTGCGGCCGCCCTGACCATGGTGTGCGTGCCGTACGGCGGCGGCTCGGCGGCCGCGTACGGTCCTTTCGCGACGGAGCTGGCGCAGCGCCTGCCCGGCACGGCGGTGCTCGCCGTCGAGCTGCCCGGGCACGACCCGGCCCGGCCCGACGAGCCGCAGCTGCCGCTGCCGGAGCTGATCGACCGGATCGCGGCGGAGCTGCCGAACGGACCCGTCCTCGTCTACGGGCACTGCGTCGGCTCCGCCGCCGCCACCGAGCTCGCGCTGCGACTGGAGTCGGACGGCCGCGAGGTCGTCGGCCTGGTCGTCGGCGGCAGCTTCCCCGCAGCGCGGCTGCCCGGACGGCTGTCGGCCTGGCTGCACCGGCGTGTCCCGGCGACCTGGTGGACCTCGGACCGGGCCTACCGCGACTTCCTGCGCACGCTCGGCGGCCTCGACGACGAGGGCCTCGACGCCGACGTGATCCTGCGCGGGCTGCGCCACGACGTGGACCAGGCCCAGACCTGGTTCACGCACGAGCTGACCCGGCCCGACCGGCGGCGGCTGCGGGCCCCGGTGCTGTGCGCCATCGGCGCCCGCGACCGCTCCACGGAACTCTACGAGGAGCGCTACGCCGAGTGGGGCGCGTTCGCCGACCGGGTCGAGCTGGCCGTGGTGCCCCGCGCGGGCCACTACTTCCTCAAGCACCAGGCGGCCTGGCTGGCCGAACGGGTCGTTGCCGCGGTGGCGGGCTGGCGCGCCGGCCGGCTGCCGCAGCCGCTGGCCGCCGACACGGTGACCGGCGGCGCGGCCCGCCGCGACCTGCGCGAGTTCTACCTGATGGCGGCCGGACAGTCGATCTCGCTGGTCGGCGCGGCGCTCAGCTCGTTCGCGCTCGGCGTGTGGGCGTACCAGCGTAGCGGCCGGGTCGCCGACTACGCGCTGGTCACGATGCTGGCGCTGCTGCCCGCGATCCTGGCGCTGCCGCTGGGCGGCGCGATCGCCGACCGGGTGGACCGGCGGCGCATCATGCTGGCCTGCAACGGCACCGGCGCGCTGATCATGTCGACTATGGTCGCGCTGCTGGCCGTGGACCGGCTCAGCATCGCAGGCGTCGGGATCCTGGTCGGGCTGCTGTCGGCGGTGACCGCGTTCCACCGGCCAGCGTACCTGGCGGCGGTGGCGCAGCTGGTGCCCAAGCCGTACCTCGGTCAGGCCAACGCGCTGGCCAACCTGGGGCCGGGAATCGGCCAGCTGATCGCCCCGCTGGCCGGCGGTGCGCTGATCACCACGCTCGGCCTGCCCGGCGTCGTGGTGGTGGACGTGCTGTCGCTGCTGGCCGGCTTCGCCACGCTGCTGGCAGTGCGGCTGCCCGACCGGCTGTTCCGCCGCCAGGAGGAGACCTTCACCAGAGCGATAGCGGGCGGCTGGCGGTTCCTCGTCCGGCGGCGACCACTCATGATCATGATCGGGTTCTTCGTGGTGGAGAACTACCTGGCCATGCTCGCCCTCGCGGTCACCGTGCCCACCGTGTACGCGTTCAGCGACGCCACCGGCGTCAGCATCGTGACCGCGTGCAGCGGCCTCGGCGCGGGCCTCGGCGCGCTGGCCATGGTGCTGTGGGGCGGGTCGCGCCGCCGTGCCCTCGGCATGGTCGGCTTCGTCTCCGGCGTCGGCCTCGGCGCGCTCCTGGTCGGCGTGCGGCCGTCGCTGCCGGTCGCGGCCGCGGGCAGCCTGGTCTGGTATGCCTCGCTGACCATCCTCAACGCCCACTGGCTAGCCCTCATCCAGGTCAAGGTGGGCCTGGACCTGCAGGGCCGGGTGCTGGCCACCAACCAGATGCTCGCGGTGGCGATGACGCCGTTGGCGTTCCTCACCGCACCGCCCCTGGCCGAAGTCGCGCAGCCGCTGCTGGCCCCCGGCGGCGTCCTGGCCCATACGGTCGGGCGGGTCGTCGGCGTGGGCGACGGCCGGGGCAGCGGATTCGTCCTGGTCGCCTGCGGGCTGCTGCTGGCGCTGTGGGGCGCGCTCGGCCTGGCCTACCGCCCACTGCGCCGGATGGAGGACGACCTGCCCGACGCCGTCGCCGGGGCGGAAATCGCCGACAGCCTCGACAAGGTGCAGGCCGCCGCGGATCGCGAGGTCCTGACCGTGCGCTGACATCGACGGGTGCGCTCCGATCCGGATGAACGCAAGGTGAAAGCGGTGTGCCCCGTGGAACGCCGTCTCAACTGAGGCTGGCCGGCCACTCAGATGCCTCCGGCGTCCGCAGGCGAGGCCCGCTACGTCTCCGGGACGGCGAACGGCCTCCCGGGGCGGCCGGCGGGGGCCGGGTACGCAGAATGGCAATGGTGTGCGTCTGGCTGGCGGCTTGCGTGATCGACCGGCCTCAACCCTCGGATTCGCTGGATGATGCCATTGGTGAGGACGGTCAACAATGGCCACTGCTGGCTCTCGTTCGGCGGCCTGTGGACGGCATGATCTTGAGCTACGCCGTGCGGCCGGCAACATGGTTGCCCGACAGTCAGAAGAGGGTGGAGGTTGGCGGCCTGCCTCGTCGGTCTGGCACGTCGCAGTGACCGGGTGCCCGAGCAGCCTTTCCAGGCATCCACGCAGTGCCCGAGACCACTCAGCGTCCTGTAGCCACAGCGGGTGCCGTTGGTGATTACGGCGATGCCACCGCCTGGGCGCAGCAGCGGCCTGGCGGCGCGGAACAGGGTGTCGCGGTCCATGAAGTGGATAGCGACGGCAACGGTCACCGCCCCGACCGTTCGGTCGCCGAGCAACCGGCTCAGCACGGGCAGGTCCCTGTCCGTGCCGAGCAGCCAGGCGGCGTTGGCCCTTCCGCCCTTGAGGGCGGCACGCCGGGCCAATGCCAGCATGTCTGGCTCCGGGTCCACGCCGACGACGGCTCCCACCCGGGTGGCGATTGGCAGGCTCAATTGCCCGGTGCCGCAGCCGAGGTCGACGACCGTGTCGTTCGCGCTGAGGCCGAACGCCCCGACGATCGCGTCAAGCACCTCGGGTGGGTAGCCGCGCCGGTGTCTCGCGTAGTACGCGGCCACCTCACCGCTGAAGCCCGCTCCCATGCCCCCAGCCTGCCGGCAGCATGAAACGGAATGCGAGTGATTCTGCTCAGAGCACGGCCAATCTGTCGGCAGAACAACCGAAAGAGGCCGCAGTGCGTCCCGTCCTGCAGGTACCCGATCAGAAAACCGCATCTGGCCGACGACCGGGCGGTGTACGACGTACCGCTGCTGCTCGGCGAGGAGGAGGGCTACTTCGGCGGCCTGGGGCGAGTGTCCATGGGTCTGCTGATGAGCAGCGAGTGCTGCTGGATCCGCTGCAGCACGCCTCAAACAGTCGCCTGAGCCCGAGCCCGCTTGCATCCGCTTCTGTCGATGTGCGGATGCCGACAGCTTGGGGACGAAGGGACACCCTGAGGGATCGGCAGCAGATTTCCCCTAGCCAAACTGCTGCCGATCCCTTGACCGATCCGGTCAGCGGCCCGACTGGACAACCCGTCCTCGCCGGGTCCCGCGCCGGAGGCAGGCCGCCGTCATCTGCTCGCCCGCACAGAGTGACCCAGCCGTAAGCCGTAGCGGCATAGCGGGATCCGATCCGGCTGGGGCGAGCCCAGCACTGGTCAGGGCAACTGGCCCGGCCGGTCGACGATTGCGACCCGGAGCAGCGCGGCAGCCGATTGCAGCGACTCCTTGCCGTTCCGCACCACCGACCCACGGGTGCCGAGGTAGACGTGGGTGTCTCGGTCGAAGATGAAGTCTTCGTTACCACCGATCACACCGGGCATCCGAATCGCCACCCCATGTCGGCCGGCGGCGTCCACCACGTCGCCCGATATGACGACCGCTCCGGGCTCCCGTGCCAGCAGTTCGAACAGCGCCGCCAGCGCTCGGGGCGGTACGTAGCCGTCGAGCATCGACCGCGCGGTGGTGTACGGCATGCTCTCGTCCCCGTACACGGCCTGCTCATCGGCTGCCTCGGGGAGATGCAGGTCAACCGGGTGTTCCCGAAGGTATTGAAGCAGCTCGTCCGGATCGGTGGGCAGGTCGCCGTGGTACGCGGGCGACGGGAATACATCGAGCTCTTTGTCGGGATCGGCGGGATCGTTCGGGCGGAGCACCTTCAGTTCGCTCCACCCGTTCGGATCGGTCTCCGGTCGGTAACGTGCCTGCGTGTGCGCAACTCCCCCGGCCGACTGCCAAATCTGCGTCCGTACGGTGGTGTACGGGCCGCTGTCCGGCTTCTCCCGCGTCGTCGCCAGGACTTCCGTGAAGACATACTGATCGGGTCGGGCGGTGAGCTCGGGCTGCTGCCGGGCGGCATCGGCCGCCATACGGAGGATCTCCGACGCGCTGGCCGTGGGCGGCGGCTGGTTGCCCACCCTCATCGTCTGGACCGCCAGGCCACCGACGGTCAGTGCGACTGCCAGCCCGAATGCTCCGGCGAGGCGCCAACCGCGTAGGAACCGGGTACGGCGTCCGACCGGACGGGCCGCCGAAAGCATCTCGGCCCGCCGGACAACGTGTGCCGTTAGATCCGTGAGGAGCTGCTCCTCGAAACCGTGCGGCGACTGTTCGATCTTGTTCATAGCGTCATCTCCGTCTCATCAGACGAGGGTGGTGGCCGAGTGGGCGAGCCCGGCGCGTACGACGCGACGGGCACGATGCAGGCGGACCCGAGCGGCGACCGGGGACATCCCGAGCGCGGTCGCCGCCTCCGCGACGGTGAGGCCGTCCACGGCGACGAGTTCGACCAGCGTCCGGGTGCCCTCGGGTAGCTCGCTCAGCGCTCGATGGGTACGGCGGGCCGCCGACTCGGCGTCGATCCGCTCCTCGATGCGGGCGATGTCGTCGGCGCCCAGGTCCCGTCGTCCGGCCAGTCGGCCGGTCACCCGCAGCCGTTGGGCCGCCCGACGCCGCTCGTCGCCGATGACGTTGCGGGCCACCCCGAACAGCCAGCCGATCTGGCTACCCCGGTCTGGCCGGTAGCCGGCCGCCGATTCGATCACCGCCAGGAACACGTCGGCGGTCAAGTCGGCGGCGAGGTGTGGGTCGTCGACCCGCCGCGCCACGAACCGGCCCACCGCCTCCAGGTGCCGCCGGTAGAAGACCTCGAAGGCCACCGGATCGACTCCGATGCCGGAGATGTCACCCTCCGCTTGGCTAGGGTCATTCACAGGCCGTCCTCTCTGGTAGCCGCTACACCCCTTCTTCGTAAGGCGGAGCCCCGGTGTTACCGAACCATCCGGCACGACAAACAGGTGGATGGCGGGTAGGGAGGACGACCGAGCAGCAAGATCGGGCACAAGAAGTGCTCTGTCAATGACCGATCGCTCCTGAATCGACGATCCGGTCGTCGCAGACGCGAATCGGGTCGGCTCGCGGTCCAGCGCCGGCGGCGACCGTGCGACAGGCGTAGGAGCCGACGGCAGTCATCTTCCACGGGTGTCCGATGACCTGCCGCACGTCGGTCCGTAGGTTCGGTTCGACCGTTGTGGCGCCTGACCCGTGTTATGCCGACGAGGGACCTCGAGCCGCTGGTCGACGGGTGGTGTGGGGAGGAGGAGCACGCAGATGCGAAGAGGGAAGCTTGCCGGGCGCGGCTCGGTGCTGGCCTTGGCGGTCGTGGCCGCCGGCCTGCCGGCGACCGGCGCGCTGGCCGGGCCGGGGGCCGACGAACGCCCTGCCAGCGCGGAAGACTGCGCGCAGTGGTCGTACCCGGGAGACCCCGGCTTTGTCGCCACGAGTCCAGGGGAACTAGATGCCGCTAAAGCCAGTTGGGAAACGCCGGAATATGGTTATTATACCGGCCATAATCCTTCTACTCCTGGCACAGCGGTCAATTCCCCATGGCAGCTCGACGCGGTAAACGCGTCCACCGCCTACGCCCTCGGGTACTGCGGGCAGGGCGTCACGCTGGGCATGATGGATTCGGGCTACAGGCCTACACACGAAGCATTTCAGACCGAGCTGATCGAGTCGGTGACAGGGGAGGGTGTCTACGGCACGTCCGGGTACGGGTATCGTGGCGCGACCCCGGCGAACCCTTTTACTGCGGGTGAGTGGTTCACTGTGGCCGGTGATCAGGCGAGAACAAGTGACTACTCGCACGGGACCGGCATGCTTGGGGTTACCTCCGGTAAGCGCGATGGTATAGACCAGCACGGCATCGCCTTTGGATCGAAGATGTATGTCGCCAAGACCGGCGGTTCCGATAGCCAGTCCCACGGTCCCTTCCACGATTACGTGTACTGGTATACAGCCAATAAGGCCCTGGTCGACGCCGGCGCCCAGGTCATCAACAGCAGTTGGGGCTCTTATGTCCAGACTCTTGACAGAACCCGCTATGACGGCCTAGGAAACGACCTTGGAGTCAACGGCAATCGCGCCAACGCTTACCAGGTGACTGGCAAAGACAGCGCCAGCGCCACGGCAATGGCGACCATTATCCCCAACGAGCACCTGAAGGATCTGGAGTACCAGTATTTCTTCTTCAAGAAGAGCTATTCGGAAGGCGGCATTCAATACAATCCGAACTACCCCGGACGTTCCTTTATGGACGCCATCTGGGATGCCATCAAGGACAGCGGTACCGTCAACGCAAGGTCGGCCGGCAACAACGACTGGAGCAACCCGTATTTTCGCCCGGCGTATCCCCTCTTCAATCCCTTGGCGGAAAAGCAGTGGATAGCCGTCGGCGGGGTGCAACCGCCCACTGCGACCAATCCCGAATACACAAAGCAGTTCGGGTATAACGAGGCCGGGCTCGCCAAATGGTGGAACGTGTCTACCCCTTCAAACAACGTTCGGACCACGAGCAGCGGTGGTGACACTAACTATTCAAACTCAAGCGGCACGTCACCGGCAACGCCCGTGGCGACAGCGGTGATGGGGGTTCTGCTCTCCCGCTATCCCGACATGGACGCCAAGCAGGTGCGTGAGCTGATGTTCACCACGGCGAACAACAAGATGTCCGACGGCGTGAGGTTCCTCGGCACCGGGCAAACCTCCCCCTCCGGGGCATCCATCGCCTGGACCGCTCCCGACGGTCTTCCGGACGAACGCTGGGGCTGGGGGATTCCCGATCTGGCCAAGGGCATGTACGGCCCCGGCCAACTCCTGAGCCCCATGACCTACAACATGGATAAAGCGCCCCTGGACGTCTGGTCGAACGACATCAGCCAGATCGCGATCAAGGAAAGGGAAAGGGAAGATCTGGAGTGGCTGGCGGGCTACAAGAAGCAAGGCATTGCCTACGCCGGTGAATTCAGCCCCAACGTGCTGAAGCCGGACGGCACGCTTGACAAGCAGGCCTTCATGCTCCAGGGCATTTTGGGTGATCCCCACATCCAAGCCATCACTAACGGCCATCCCGAGTTGTACGACAAGATCACCTATGAGGACGCCGTCAAGTGGCGCAAGGAATGGATGGACGAGCGGGCCGCCTACATTCAGAACAACATCGACAACAACCTCTACGCGGCTTCTCTGACCAAGCAAGGCCCCGGAACGCTGATCATGACGGGCGACAACACCTACGAGGGCGGCACGACGATTGCAGGCGGTGAGCTTTCGATCACCGGCTCGCACGCAAGCTCGATCGACGTCAAGGGCGGCACGCTCGGCGGCAGTGGCAGCGTGGGTGACAGCGTGACCGTCACCAGCGGCGTGCTGCGGCCCGGGCTCGCGTCCGACGAGGCCGCGCAGCTCACCGGCATCTCCGCGGGCAACGTCCTGAACGTCGGCGGGAACGTGACCGTCGGCAGGCAGGGTCGCGTCGCCGTCACGATCTCCGGCGACCGGGACTACACGAGCGTCCGGGCGGCGGGCAAGCTGGTGCTGGACGGCGAGCTGGACCTGGACGTGCAGGGCAAGCTGACCCCGGGCACCGTGTTCACGATCATGAGCGGTAGCTCGATCAAGGGCGCCTTCCACGCGCTGCCCGAGAACCGGGCCCTGAACGTGGGCGGTTACCTGTTCCGGGTGTCCTACAAGAACAACAGCATGACGCTGACGGTCATGCACCCAGTGCCGAACAACGGGAAGTAGGCCGTGATCTGCGGCTTGACCATGGTCGAGCCGTGGTGAAGGGACCGTGAGGAAAGGTGGGCCGCGACGCCGAGATCGGCGTCGCGGCCCACCAATTCGTCCGGCCCGCCCCGTGCCCCTCATTCCGTGACGGCCCGCGGAGCAGGCGCCTACTGGGCGGGCGCCGCCGGCTCGGAGTCGGTCACCCATCTCGGGTGGGCGGCGACGAGCGCGTCGACCCAGTACCGGGCGGAGCGTGCCGGCCGCATCGACGAGCACGACCTGCCGCCGGGGTTCGTCGCCCGGCTCGCGGCGCAGGGTCGCGGTGATCGCGACCAGGTCTCGCCCCGGGTGGGGCGCTGCCTGGGCGATGTCCGCGATGTCGTGTGGCCCGGTGCGCCGAAACGAGCGGTGGAGGTGGGACACCCACGCCTCGACGGCGGCGTACCCGGGTTCCTCGAAGGTGGTCACGCTGGCAGGTCCCTGGCGTTTTGCAAATCGATTGGCTACCGTGCCGATCGGACCCTCACACCAAGGAGAAGCATGGACAGTGGGCGCACCCGTCAGGCCCTGGTCGTCCGGGGTGGCTGGGAGGGGCACAGCCCGGTCGCGGCGACCGAGAGGTTCATCCCCTTCCTCGAGGAGCACGGCTACGCCGTCGAGGTGCACGAGAGCCCCGAGGTGTACGCCGACGGCGAGAAGCTCGCCGCGACCGATCTCGTCGTGCAGTGCTACACCCAGGGCGTCGCCACCGACGAACAGGTACTCGGGCTGTCCGCCGCGGTCGCGGGCGGCACCGGTCTCGCCGGCTGGCACGGTGGCGTCTGTGACTCCTTTCGCGGCTCGCCCGACTACCTACACCTCACGGGCGGGCAGTGGGCCGCACATCCCGGCGGCTTCGTCGAGTACGAGGTGGCCGTCGTGCCGGAGCGGCGTGGGCATCAGATCGTCGAGGGCCTGGACCGCTGGGCGCTGAACACCGAGCAGTACTGGGTGCTCACCGACGAGCTGAACGACGTGCTCGCCACGACCACGTTCGGCGTGCGTGACGACACGCCATGGCGGGAGGAGGTGACCTGCCCCGCGGTCTGGACCCGCAAGTGGGGGAAGGGCAGGGTCTTCGTCTCGACGATCGGCCACAAGCTGGAGGACCTCGACCACCCAGATGTGCGGACGCTGACCGAGAGGGGTCTGCTGTGGGCGAGCCGCTGACCCGGGAACCGATTCGGATCATCCTCGACACGGACCTGGCCATGGGGGCACCGGGGTCGGACATCGACGACGGCTTCGCGCTCGCGCTGGCCCTGGCCGACCCCGGTCTCCGCGTCGAGCTGGTCACGACGGTCGGTGGCAACAGCGACGTCGTGACCTCGACCCGGCTGACTCGTGAGCTGCTCGAGGTGCTCGGCCGCGGCGACGTGCCCGTGGTGCAGGGTGCCCCGGCCGATGTCGTCGCGGCCGAGGAGATCGCGCGTCGGGTGCTCGCCGAGCCAGGGCAGTTGACCATCGTCGCGATCGGACCGCTGACCAATGTCGCACGCGCGCTCGCGGTCGCGCCGGGGGTCGCCGGCGCGGTCCGCGAGGTCGTCGTCATGGGTGGGGTGTTCCTCGAGCAGACGAACGTCGCGGCGATGCCGGGCGAGTACAACTTCTGGTGCGACCCGGAGGCGGCCCAGGCGGTCTGCGAGAGCGGCGCGCGCCTGCGGTTCGTCGGACTCGACGTGACCCGTCAGGTGCGGCTGAGCCGCGAGGACGCCCGAGCCCTTGCATCCGAAGGGGAGTTCGGCCGGATCGCCGCAGGCCATACCGAGGCCTGGATCGACTTCCAGGAGCGGGTCAAGCCGCGAGAGGCGATCGAGCAGGGCAGCTGCGCGCTGCACGACCCGCTCGCCGTCGCGGTGGTCACCCGTCCGGATCTGGTCACCTGGACCGAGGCGCACGTCGCCATCGAAACGGCCGGCCGGGTCACGCGCGGGGTGGCGGTGGCCGACCTCCTGATGTGGGAGAACCCACCCGAGCCCAACTGCCGGATCGCGACAGCGGTGGACGCGCGGGCCTTCCGGGAGCTGTTCCTCGAGCGGATGGCGGCTCTGCCGTAAGCGTGTCAGGGCCTGGCCGTGGCGGAGATCGTGACTGAGATCGGCTCTGGCCTGAATGACAAGCCCCGCCAGCTGCATCACCTCCTCGCCGACCCGACTGCGGCGGTGATCGGGGTCGAGCGCAAGGACCGGCTGGCCCGGTTCGGTGTGGAGTACCTGCAAGCCGCGCTCGCTGCGACGGGGCGTCGTCTGGTGGTTCTCGACCCGGAGGAATCCACGGACGACCTGGTCAAGGACATGGCCGACGTGTTGACGTCGATGTGTTCCCGGCTGTATGGGCAGCGTGCGGCGAAGAACCGTGCGGCCCGTGCTCTGGCCGCCGTGACCCGCGTGGAACCGCTGGTGTGAAGAAGTTCGAGCCGCCTCCCGGTTTCGTGGTGCAGGCGTTCCGGTTCGCGTTGGATCCGAACGCCACGCAGGAGCGGCGGCTGCGGTCCGCACTGTGGTGCGGCTCGGCCGGCTTCGGAGAGATCCGCCGCCAGACCGCCTACAAGACCGACTGGACCGGCGGCACCCACGTGGTCGGCGACCGCTGGTACCCGTCGTCCAATACCTGCCGCGCGGTGAAAGCCAAGCTGGGTGGTCCTGGACGAGGCCAGCTCGCTGCTCGATCCGACCACGGCACGGCGTACCGAGCGGTCCCTCGCCGCCCTGCTCCAGGGCCGTACGGTGATCGCCGTCGCCCACCACCTGCACACCGCGCACGCGGCCGATCGGGTCGCAGTGGTCGAAGGCAGGCGCGTCAGCGAGCTCGGCGCGCACGACGAGCTGGTCGCCGCCGATGGAGCGTACGCCGCGCTGTGGCGTTCATGGCACGGAACCGACCCGCCCGTCTGACCGGTTGGCTGCGTTGACCGAAAGGTGCGCACCCCTTAGCGTGTTCGCCTAGCAAACCGATTTGCACCGGCCCGAAGGAGAGATCATGAGCGCGCATCAGCCCTGCGGCCCGCGGTCCGAGCTCGGGGTAGCGATGATCGGCTACGCGTTCATGGGTGCCGCTCACTCCCAGGGGTGGCGCAACGCGCACCGGTTCTTCGACCTGCCGGTCCGCCCGGCGATGAGCGTGATCTGCGGCCGCACCGAGTCCGCCACCAGGGCGGCCGCCGACAAGATGAGATGGGCGGACTGGACGACGGACTGGCGGCAGGTACTCGACCGGGATGATGTTCAGGTCGTCGACATCTGCACGCCGGGCGACACGCACGCCGACATCGCCATCGCGGCCCTGGAGGCCGGGAAGCACGTGCTGTGCGAGAAGCCGCTGGCGAACACCGTCGCCGAGGCCGAGCAGATGAACTCCACGGCCGAGGCGGCACAAGCGCGAGGCGTCCTGTCCTCCGTCGGATTCAACTACCGGCGTACACCGGCGCTCGCCTACGCGAGGCGGCTCGTCGAGGAAGGCGCCGTGGGCACGGTTCACCACATTCGTGCCCACTACCTGCAGGACTGGATTGTGGACCCGGAGTTCCCGCTGGTCTGGCGACTGCAGAAGGACAAGGCCGGATCCGGTGCGCTGGGCGACATCGGCGCACATGCCGTCGACCTCTCCCAGTTCCTCACCGGCCAGCGCCTGACCGAGGTCTCGGGCCACCTCACCCGCTTCGTCGAGCGCCGTCCCGTCGCACGGGCAACGTCCGGGCTGAGTGCGAGCGGCGGCGTCGAGACCGGCGAGGTCACCGTCGACGACGCCGCG
This sequence comes from Micromonospora sp. NPDC007271, assembly GCF_040634005.1. NCBI lineage: Bacteria > Bacillati > Actinomycetota > Actinomycetes > Micromonosporales > Micromonosporaceae > Micromonospora > Micromonospora sp. NPDC007271. The sequence goes on along the minus strand of NZ_JBEYER010000100.1, from coordinate 1,206 downwards.
GTGTTCTTCGGGCGCACCGACGGCGGCGCGCTCGCGACCTACGAGGCGACCCGGTTCGCCAGCGGGCGCAAGAACGCCATGCGGATCGAGCTGAACGGCTCGGCCGGCAGCATCGCCTTCGACTTCGAGTCGATGAACGAGCTGCACGTGTACGACGGCACCGCGCCTTCCCGTGATGCCGCGTTCCGCCGGATCCTGGTCACCGAACCCGACCATCCCTACACCGGCGTCTGGTGGCCTCCCGGCCACGGACTGGGCTACGAGCACACGTTCGTGCACGAGATCGCCGACTTCGTGCGCGATGTCGCAGCCGGCACGCCACCGGCGCCGTCGTTCGCCGACGGCCTCCAGGTCCAGCGGGTGCTGGACGCCGTTGAGCGATCCTCGGCAGCGGGCGCCGGCTGGACCGCAGTCTGACCAATGCCCGACGGGAGCACCCGTGCGCGCGCTCCCCGGCAGCGAATCGGGCCGCCTGCGGCGTCGTTCGCCGCCGCGTTCTCCCCAGGCCGCTGACCGGTCGCCCTTACCGGCCACCCACTACTGAGAGGTACACACTTGAGCAAGCTGCGCGTCGGCGTGATCGGACTGGGCGAGGTCGCCCAGGTCATCCACCTGCCCGTCATCGAGTCGTTGCCCGACCGCTACGAGCTCGCGGCGATCTGCGACATCTCGCCGGGCCTGCTGGAGCGTCTGGGCGCTCGCTATCGGGTCGAGCACCGCTACACCGACTTCCGCGAGATGCTCGCCGCCGGCGGCCTGGACTGCGTGCTCGTGCTCAACAGCGACGAGTACCACGCGGACTGCACGGTCGCGGCGCTCGACGCGGGTCTCGACGTACTGGTCGAGAAGCCGATGTGCCTCAGCCCCCGCGAGGCACAGGAGATCATCGCGGCGCGCGACCGGTCGGGGAAGACCGTGATGGTCGCCTACATGCGGCGTTTCGCACCGGCGTTCACCGAGGCGGTCCAGAAGCTGCCCGAGCTCGGCCCGATCCGCTACGTGCGTGTCCACGACGTGATCGGCGAAAACCGGCTGATCGTCGACCAGACGTCGTACGTCGACCGGCCGGACGACGTCCCGGAGGAGGCGGTCGACGAGAAGTGGGCGCGCCGCTCGGCGCTCGTGAAGGAGGCGCTGGGCGACGTTCCCCAGGAGCTGGAGTGGACCTACGGGTTGCTCTGCGGCCTCGGCAGCCACGACCTCTCC